>JAFODX010000116.1 GCA_017380475.1 Clostridia bacterium | reverse complement strand
GTTTGCACTTGTTCCTCCCGTAATGCCTTCATTTGCTGCCCACAAAACAGCATCATAGTAATACTGCCCCTTTGTCACATCAACAAAAGGATTGGGTTTTGTATCCTGCGGTTTTTCTGCTTCAGTTGGTTTTTCTGTTTCGGTAGGTTTCTCGGTTTCTGTTGGTTTGTCTTCCTCGAGAACGGGGAACGTGTAGGTTCTAATGGTTGTTGTATCGTGAATTCTTCGTACATCTTCATCCTTAACTGCAAATCCGTCAAGGGATGCATTCAAGGTATCGGCAAACTTTGCAGTGTAATCCCAGCCCGAACGGATCGTGTCTATGTACATTTCGACCTTATATTCCTTGCCCTCTTCAAAAGTGTTGCCGTAATCCATATATTCGCCGTTTTCATACCAGGTGATATTTGTGCAGTTGTAATAGTTAGGCTCATCTGATTCGGATTCGCGGTCGGCAGTCTTTCCGACTTCGGGGAAATCAATTCCGGACATATTGATATATGAAACGGAAATCTCGGGAGCATTCACTTCATATTTAACCGTCATAAAAGTGCCGTCTGTTTCATATTCAGCCTCTTCGCCGTTTACGATTACAACAGGATTATACTGTGCATTCTGATCCTTGCTGAAGGTATATCCCTCGTCGGCTCTGAGATAGATAGTAGCGCGGTAGCGCATACCGCTTGCAAAGAGCGCATTTTCCGCAACGCCTGAATCGTTTACGTAAAGCCCCCAGCGGATACCGTTCTTTGTAAATTCATCACCGCCATCGGCAAAGCTTATGCCTTCTCCGTTGATTAAGCCGAAGTATTCGGGGGGATAACCCGTCTTCGGATTCGGAACATTTATATTGACATAATCTATTCTGACTTTGCCGTCATCTGCCTCACCGTAGGAAAAGTCGCAGGTGCGGCACTTATAGACTATTGCGTTATCTGCCTTTTCGCCGTCAAGAAAAACGTGTTCTTCACTAAGAAGCATTTTGTTACATACCGAACACTGCATAAAATGCTTATCGTTGTCAAAATGGAGGTGTTCGTCCTCATTATAGGAATGATTGCATTCTAAGTTATAAACCTTTGACCAAAGCGTTACCGCTCTTTTTGTGGCAGAAAGTTCATAGTCGCTTACTCTGTCGCCCATAATCGAGAAGTTGGGGGAAGCGGAGAAAACATAGTCACTTTCAAGCATTACCTCAACCTTTGCCTGATATTTTCCTGCAACCATTGTTGTTTCATCATCGCAAGGCTCATCGTTATGATACCATTCAACAGAATAGCTTCTGACGCCCTCCGCATTGCAGGAGAGAACATCGGGAGAAAGAGTCATGCCGTAAGCATTTGTTCCGTCAATGTTAAGTCTTGATATTTCTTTTTTGGTATCTCTGCCCGACATAAAGTTTCTTCTGTCGGCGTTTGACATATGGTGTGTTACAACAACTGTAGCCGAGCCGTCATTTCCTGTGGCGTTAAGCTTTGCCCATTCGCTGACAGCTAAGGCTTCACCGTTGAGTTCTGCTGTATTTCGCTGTGGGTCAAGCATATCGGAAGTAAGTCTCACACTTCCCACATCAGATGCAGGATGATACTGATATCCGTATCTTTGTTCGTGTCCTATAACGTAGGGAGCCCAATAACCCATCAGTGTAACATTTATGGTTGGGACAGATAAAACGCGAAGGTGGTTTGTACTGAAGGTTCCGCCTTTGACTGTTACATTGGCATTTTTTGTGGCTCCGAGAACATCAGCATTTCCTTTGCCGTGGAATGTACCGCCGTTGATTGTGGTAAAGCCGCCTGAAAGCCTTAAACACGCCGAACGCGAAAACTCTACGTCAACATCATTATCGTCATTTTTGACAAATGTCTTAAGGGTTGAAAAACCACGACCTAAGAAAATACCGTCGTTCACCAAAAGACTTCCGTCTTTTACCGTGATGCAGTCGCCGTTTACCTGTTGCCAGGCATATCCGTCGAATCTTGCACCGATTGCAAGACCCAGCACCCCGAACTGTATGGTATAGTCAAGCATATGTCTTAAATCGTAAACATCCCTGCCGTCATATATCCACATCTTTTTTGAACGGCCTGCCTCAAGTGTACCGCCGTTGATTGTTACGGCACCGCCGTCAACTTCCAAAACATTTCTATGTTTTACTTCCTCGTTAAAATATCTCGGAATGCCTTCACCGTCTCGGGGTGATGTCATCTTGCCGTAGCAGAAGAGCTTTCCCGAATTATCTCCGCTCGTGTCCTTGATAACGAGCGATGCACCGTTCGGGACTCTTATCATAGTGGTTTCTACACCTGTTTCGGCATTGAGTTCAACGGATTTGCCGTTCAGATTTAAAGTTTTTTCACCACTGCCGAGAGTAATCCAATAAGAGCCTACATCATTCACCTGACAGGTGTAGATAATATCACGTGTTACAATAATATTCCTGTCTCCGTTGCTCTCTAAAACATCTTTAAATTCCTCAACCGTATCAACTTCTACATATTCTGACCGGGCAGAAACTGATACCGTTCCTATGCATGAAAGAAGCATTGCAAAGGTAAGTAAAATACTTATAATTTTTTTCATTATTGAAATCACTCCTTATTTCTCTTATATATCACAAGATTCCCAAAACTGTCCTCAATAGACAATATATTTTCTTCTATGAAATATT
>JAFODX010000115.1 GCA_017380475.1 Clostridia bacterium | reverse complement strand
GGTGCTCTTATGAATCAGGGCATCCACGGTGTTGATATAGTGCTTTATATTATGGGTGAAGCAAAGCTTCTCCACGGTAAAGTTAAAACAATGCATCATAAGATCGAAACCGAAGATACGGCTGTTGCACTGTTGGAATTTAAAAATGGTGCTATGGGTGTTATCGAGGGTTCAACTTGTTCATTCCCCGGCTATGAAAGAAAAATAGAAATTATGGGAAGTACCGGTTCTGTTATCATTAAGGAAAACCGCATAGAAAAGCTTGTCCTTAACGGTGAGACGGTTATAGAAAGAACAGATGAACATGATGTTAAAAGTGCATCAGATCCGATGGCTATGTCTAATATCCCGCATAAAAAGCAGATATCCAACTTTATCGGTGCAATAAATGGCACAGAAAAGCTTTTTATTGATGCAAACGAGGGTAAAAAAGCAGTCAGCCTTATAGAAAAAATATATAACTTTCTGGCATAAAGTTTAAAAGTGACACAGCTTTTCAGATATATCCGAGGGTAGAGGAGATAAGTATATGAATATTGCATTTGCAGGATTGAGGCATGACCACATTTATATGCTTTATAACGAAGCCAAGAATAATCCGTCATACAACATAATGGGTGCATTTGAGGCTGATCCCAAGGCGAAAAAGTGTGCAGAAGAACAGCGTGGTGTCGTTTGTAATTACAACACATATGAAGACGTTCTGAACGATTCTGATGTGGACGCAGTTGTGCTTGGCGGTTGTTTTGCTGATCGTGGCGGTATGGCGATAAAAGCTCTTTTAGCAGGTAAGCATGTAATTGCTGATAAACCATTATGCACAAAGCTTTCAGAACTTGATGAAATCGAAAGGCTTGCAAAAGAAACAGGTAAAAAAGTAAGCGCTATGTTTACTATGCGTTTTGAAAAGACTGTTAACGCACTCAAGAATCTTGCGGAAAGCGGTGTACTTGGCGAAATAAATGCTGTAACATTTGGTGGTCAGCATCCGCTTGCCTACGGAAGAAGACCTGACTGGTATTATGAAGATGGCAGACATGGTGGAGTTATAACCGATATTGCTATCCATGGCATTGATATACTTAAATATGCACTTTCACTTGAGTTGGGTTCAGTAAACGGTGCAAGATGCTGGAATAAGTATGCATATGAACATCCGGATTTTGAAGACAGCGCACAGCTTATGATAACAATGGACAATTGTGCCGGAGTAATCGGAGATGTGTCGTATGCTATTCCTGACGGAATAGAGTTCGGGTTACCATATTACTGGAGCTTTTATGTATGGGGCACAAAAGGCGTAATACACTTTAATCTCCACGATAACGAAATGCAGTGTTACATTTCAGGTAATCCCAAACCTCTGAAGGTGGAAATTCCTGAATTTAAGCACGAGTATCTTGCGGATTTTTATCGTATGGTACAAGGCGAAGATGATGTGATTCTTCCGATGGATGAGGTTTTTAAATCAATGCGTGACACGCTTACCATTCAAAAATATGCCGATACACAAAAGAATTGAATAAAATCAAAATAAGAGGGTGCTATGCACCCTTTTTTGCTTGCATTTAGCGATGTTCTGTGGTATACTGAAAGTGTATATAATATGGGTGAAAAGTGGCGAAAACAAGAAAATATTGTTCAGATTTATTCCTGAACTTCTCTTCGTTCTCGAAAAGGACGATAAGCATATCGGGAAAACGGTAAAAGAAAAGAGGTAAAAAATGCTGTTATACATAATAAGACACGGTGATCCGGACTATACTACCGACACGCTTACCGAGCGTGGAAAGCTTCAGGCAGAGGCGGTGGGAAAGAGAATGTACAAGGCGAAGATAGACAGGATTTTCTCATCACCCATGGGACGTGCACAGGAAACTGCAGAGCCTGCGTGCAGGTTGCTGGGACTTCCTAAAACCATAGAGGACTGGACGCACGAAATTGAGGACGAGAGATTGACACCGTTCCCTGACGGTAAACTGAAATCTATCACTGATGTACAGAACACATACTACCGTGAAAACGGCAATATAAATCTTCCATACGAGAGAGCGTATGAATGTGCAGGATTAAGCGAAGCACATATGGAACCGATAGTAAAATACATAGAGGAAAGCGGAAACGAATTTCTTGAAAGACTTGGATATAAAGAGGAGAACGGAGTGTATCGCATATTGCGCAAGAATGAAGAAAAGGTTGCTCTGTTCTGCCATACTGCATTTTCAAAAGCGTGGCTTTCGTCGCTTTTGCATATACCGCTTCATATAATGTGGGCATCGTTCCATAACACGCACACAAGTGTAACGGTCGTTGAGTTCAAGAACAACGAAAACGGATTCACAGCCCCGAAATGCCTGTGCTTTTCGGATATATCGCATCTTTATGCAGAGGGGCTTGATACGATCCACGATAATATTGTAGAGATATAAGGAGTAAATTGAAATGGATAATTATATAGATAAAATGAGTGCATCGGTGGATGAGGCAGTAGAAAAAATAAACGCCATGAGAGCTGAAGACTCGCTTGTGTTTCCTATATTTACTGATTTGCATACAAAGGATATTGACGATGAGTATATGGATAGACTTATACCCGCACTAAAGCTTATAACTGAAAAGCTTGACTATAAGGCAGTTATAAACCTTGGTGATAACTTCGGTATGCTCGGACGTGATATACATATATCAAATGAGGAGCTGAAAGCTCGTTTTGAAAGAGTATTTACAGCCGTATATGATGCTGTAAAGCATCCGGTAATAAACGTCAACGGAAACCACGATGCACCGGGCACAGACTTTTTCAACCCTGATTTCTGGAACGAGATAACAAAAGGTAAATACGGCAACACAATGGCAGTATACGGTGATGAGGGTTGCTATTATTATATCGACTATAGAGAGGCAAATACAAGACTTGTAATTCTGTCACTGCCGTATGATTCAGACATTGAGGCTGATATGCCGACACCGTTATGGGGTTTTGGCAAAAAACAGCTTAACTGGCTAAAAGAAACAGCACTAAATACCGATAAGGATGTTATAATTCTCTCGCACGTACCGTTCTGGTATAAGTATTTTGGCGACACGGAATCAACGCTTGGCGTATGGACGGGCAGTGAGGCAAAGGAGTCATACATATCGGCGTTGTGCGGCTGGATTGAAGACCTCGACGAGGCAGTTTCAATCATAGAAGAATACGACAAACGACCGGACACAAGACTTGTAGCGTGTCTTAGCGGTCATATGCACACAGATTCTTTCTGGACACCGTATGAGGCAAAAGGAGAGAGGAAGAATCCATTGCCGTGTCATCAGGTTGTAACGACGGCAACGTGCTTTACAGAGAACGTCGAACTTGAGACGGGGATCAGTATAGATGTTGCGGTGTGGACACCGTCAAAAGGTGAACTTAATATGGTTCGTATAGGCGACGGCGAGGACAGAAAAGTGTTATGATTCATTTTTAAGCTGATAAAAATACACGTAGACGCTTTTTTGCTTACTTAGACAGAAGCCTATAAATGTTGAATTTTTGTGAAAACATACAGGAGATAGAAATGAATCTGGAATTAGTCTTAATGGAACAATGCGATATTCCGAAATTTAAAAAGGATATACAAGAAGCATTTCAAAAAGGTTTTGAGGCTGAGTTTGGTAAAACCGAAGCAACTATACTTCCCGAAAAGGATATTGACGGCTCGTTAAATGGCAAAGGTGCCGTGGCATATAAAGCTGTTCTTG
>JAFODX010000114.1 GCA_017380475.1 Clostridia bacterium | reverse complement strand
TGTCGTTTACGGTAAATATGCATCCGCAGAACTGCCCCTTGCCGGTGGCAATCTCGAATTTATGCTGTGTACCTGATACAAACCTGTTTATAATCACTGTCTTGTTAACTCCGAGCACGGAATCCTTCGGGCCCGTCATTCCGAGGTCTGTTATATAGCCTGTACCGCCGTCAAGAATTTTTGCATCGGCGGTCTGTATATGCGTGTGTGTGCCGAACACTGCACTGACCTTACCGTCAAGGAAATATCCCATTGCCATTTTCTCCGAGGTCACCTCGGCGTGAAAATCGACGAAAATAACCGGCGTTATTTCACGGAGTTTCTTTATTTCTTCCGCGACTGCATCAAATGGCGAGTTTGCAGGTGACATATTGACCTGACCGATAAGGTTTATAATTCCGATTTTAGTGCCGTTTTTTGCAGTCATTATAACACTGCCTTTGCCGGGTTGTTCGCCCTGCATATTAAGCGGACGTATAACATCGCCCTCTTTTTCCATAATCGGCACGACCTCTTTTGCACCCCACACGTGGTTGCCCATTGTGAACACATCCGCACCGGCACGTTTCATTTCACTGTAGGTTGAGCGTGTCATACCCCTGCCGTGGCTTGAATTTTCGCCGTTTACAATGACAAAATCAATATCCTTCTGATATTTCAGCTCGTCAACGTACTTAAACAGCATATCCCTGCCTACACGGCTTACTACATCACCAATGCATAATACTTTCATTTCGGAACACCTTTCTAATCCTATAAAAAAGGAACAACGCCAAACAGGTAGAAGTTGCGGTAAAGGTGAGGGTGTGCAGTCCCTTTATCGAACCGCACTCATCACAATCACCGTTATTTGACAATTGCTCCATTTTTTCTTTTGTTAAAACTGATTATTTCGCATAATCAACCGCACGTGTCTCACGAATCAGGCTGACTTTAATCTGACCCGGATACTCGAGTTCATCCTCGATTTTCTTTGCGATTTCTTTTGCAACAATTATCATACCGTCATCGTTTACAATTTCCGGCTTAACCATAATTCTTATCTCACGGCCTGCCTGGATAGCAAAGGATTTATCAACACCCGTGTATTCGTTTGCGATTTCCTCAAGCTTCTGTAAACGCTTAATGTATGTTTCAAGGTTTTCACGTCTTGCACCGGGGCGTGCCGCTGAAATTGCGTCTGCCGCCTGAACAAGAGTTGCAACTATTGTCTGCGCCTCAACATCGCCGTGGTGAGCCATAATGGCGTGTACCACATCTTTGTTTTCTTTGAATTTGCCGGCAATGTCAGCACCGATAGTAACGTGTGAACCCTCGATTTCGTGGTCAACAGCCTTACCTATATCGTGCAACAAGCCTGCACGCTTTGCGAGATTAACATCCATTCCGAGCTCGCCTGCCATAACACCGGCAAGGTGAGCAACCTCAATTGAGTGCTTAAGCACATTCTGACCGTAACTTGTTCTGTAACGGAGCTTACCAAGAAGCTTGATAAGTTCGGGATGCAGACCGTGTACGCCGGCTGTGAATGCTGCATTTTCACCCTCTTGTTTGATGATGGCCTCAACCTCTTTACGTGATTTTTCAACTGATTCCTCAATTCTTGCCGGATGGATACGTCCGTCAACAATGAGCTTTTCGAGTGTCATCTTTGCAACCTCACGTCTTACGGGGTCAAAGCTTGACACGATAACAGCTTCCGGAGTATCGTCAATAATAAGGTCAACACCGGTAAGTGTTTCAATGGTACGGATATTTCTACCCTCACGGCCTATGATACGGCCTTTCATTTCATCATTGGGCAGGTTAACAACAGAAACTGTAGTTTCGGCAACGTGGTCTGCGGCAACCTTCTGAATTGACATTGCCACAATGTTCTTTGCCTTACGCTCTGCTGTGTCTTTTGCCTCTTGCTCGATTTCTTTAACCATAACAGCAGCGTCATGTCTTGCTGTCATTTCAATCTCACGGATAAGAATAGCCTTTGCCTCATCACGTGTCATACCTGAAATTCTTTCGAGTTCTTCGGTCTGCTTTAGTTTGAGTTCGACAATTTCTGCTTCTTTCTTTTCCAGTGTGCGGAGCTTTGCTGTATATGACTGCTCCTTCTTTTCAAGATTGTCTGATTTTTTATCTAATACTTCTTCTTTTTGATTAAGTCTGTTTTCCTGTTTGGAAATTTCGCTTCTGCGTTCTTTGATTTCTCTGTCGAGTTCCTGACGCAAACGCTGGTTTTCTTCTTTAGCTTCAAGCAGTGCTTCACGTTTCTTTGAATTGGCAGCCTTTTCAGCATCGGCAAGTATTGACTTTGCCTTTTCTTCTGCAGAACCTAATTCCTTTTCGGCAACTTTCATTCTGTGCTTAACACCTGATGAAAAGCCTACTCTGTAGGTAACCACACAACCAATTGCAAGAACAACAACGCCTGCTATAAGCGCTATAGTTATTGGATCTATCTCAAACACCTCCTATAATGTGATAAATATTATATCCCACACGCAACCGGAGGCGTACCATAAAAATGGTTGCTTTTATTTAATTATGTATTTTAAAAACCTTTGCAGGTTATTGGGTTTTTAAAAATATCTTCAATGCAGGCAACCGTCGGCACACCAATGTTGTGTGCAGCTTCGATAACTGTAACATTTCAGAAAATTCTTTTAAAGAAATACCAGCATATATATTTTACAATATTTTCGTGAAATTGTCAAGACGTTTATATGTACTCTACCTAAAAATATTTTTACATTTTTG
>JAFODX010000113.1 GCA_017380475.1 Clostridia bacterium | reverse complement strand
ATGAGCTTTACGACTTTTTCGCATTTAACGACCGGGGCGGTGCTGTTTTTCTGGGCACACGCAAGGCAGTGGTTAAAATGCACGGCTGTGCAAATCAGGATACTGCATATGCCTGTGTCAACCTTGCAATTAAGCTTGAGGACAGAAACTTTTCTTCCCACGTAGCCGCATCACTAAACGTATAATCAAAACCCGATGCAAGCTATCAAAACTCGCATCGGGTTTATTTTTACCGTTCTTTGTTTATGTCCTGATACTTGGACATATATATGAATTTGTGGAACAGATATTCTGCAGGTACCATAATTATAGCCATAATATTGAATGCAACTATCAACGGTATAAACGGCATACCGCTAGCAAATATAATTATTCCGAGTGTATAGAACACATACCGTATAAGCGTATATATAACCGTTCGCATCAGGTCCTTGTACCTGAATCGGCGAAAGACCACAAACTTATTAAGAACTATATTAAGTATAACTGCAGTACCGCCGATTAGCGGTATCTTGATATGTATAAACGAATAGTTTGACAAAAATGTTGCTGCCAGCATAAGCTGTTCAACCAACAAAAATGTCAGAAAAGTTATTCTTGCACTGTAAAACAGTCTTGCATAAATTCTGAGCGTATCTTTTACGGGGTTAAAGTGCGACGAAGCATTATTATTGATATAAACAGCTTCAATCGGGATGGTTGTTATTATTACACCCTGCTTGTCGGCATAATAAAGCATATTCATCTCATAATCGTACTTGTTGCCTTCAACTCTTACGAGCCATTCTGCGTGTTTTACGGAGAAGCCTCGCAGACCTGACTGGTTATCGACAAAATAGTGTCCGTTCAGGACTGTATAAATGTATCGGGACAGATTATTACCGAACTTCGAGCGTGCAGGCATATTGTTGCGGAACTTGCGTACGGTTAAAACAAACTCCGAACCGTGTTCAAGCTCGCTAAACACACGCAGTATGTCCTCACTTTTATGCTGACCGTCCGAATCGGCGGTCACAAAATACTCGCAATCGGGATAGTTATTCATTATTGTTGTGATTCCGCTTTTCAGCGCAAAGCCTTTACCTGAATTACACGGAATATGAACAACATCTGCTTTCTCTGCAACCTGCTCAAATACAGAACTGTATTCAGAACCGCTTCCGTCGTCAACAACCAGAACACCGAGCTCGTTGGCTGTGAGCTCGTCAACAAGCTTAATAAGTGCTTCATCCGGTTTATATGCAGGTATTAGTACAATATTTTTCATTCAGAGGAATCCTCCTGACCTGTGTTTTTTCTGAAAAATGCAGCAGCTTTTCTGATGATATCAGGATTTGCATTACCATTATCATCGTAAAGAATTGATGTGTGTCCGTCCTTGTCAGGACTGTTATAGAGCATAAACTCTGCATTTTCCGAGTTGATTTCATCTTTATGTGAATATAGCGAGAAGAAATCCTTTGGGATTCTTTCATCGTTCTCGGACTGAATTATGAGTACGGGTATATTGGATTTATTTATCCGCTCAACTGCAGAACGGTCAGCTAAGTCTTTGCCGAAAAGCATCGACTGATACGCCCACAAAAACGGGTAGTTACCGTACGCAAGCTTGCCCACTGAATCAACCGATCCTGCCATTATTCCGTCCATTGCCTTGTCAACACCGTTTACGGATATTACGGCAGATATGCTCTTGTGTTCACCCATAACACAGCATACACCGTATCCGCCACGGCTGTGACCGAACAGGAATATGTCCTCATATTCGAACTCGTCACTGTTTTCGATATAGTCAAGTGTAGCATTTAAATCACTTATGATTTGCGGAAACCCGACGGCAGAATCACCCTCGCTCGTTCCGTGACCGGTACTGTCAAACGAGAACACGTCAAACCCGGAAGCTGTGAATTTGCGTATCACGTCAGTGTATTCAAGTACCTCGGACTGAAACCCGCCGACTAAAACTATAAGCGAATCAGTTTTCTTTGGTGATTTGTAAAGATAGCCTGTGAGGGTGTTTTCACCGCTCTGATATGTTATCGTTTTCGATGCTTTTAATTCCTCCAGTGCCTCAGGCTGTTTCTTAACGTCTGAATCATATCGCTGGAAAATGGAATCATATATCAGTTTTGTGGCAATCATAGAGATAGTAATAAAGATAATAATAGCTATAGCACTACCCTTCAGAACCTTTTTAAGGGTTTTCTTTCCGGAAGCTTTCTTCTCAGAAGATACCATTATTATCACCTCTTTCAATTGATTTTAAACTTTATTATAAGGAGTAAAACTAAAATGTTATTTCAGTCAACCCAAAAATTCGATATTATACACGATGCGGACTTTGCAAAGGAAATGCCCGTAATTGAAGCTGAGCTTGAGAAATACGTCAATCGTGGCTATTTCCCGTCTTTTGACGGTGCTGACTTGTTTTATGAGTTTTTCAAATGCGCTCAACCCCGTGCCTCAATCGTGATTGTTCACGGATTTACGGAGTTTATCAAAAAATACTATGAGCTTTGCTGGTATTTTCTCAATATGGGCTACAACGTATTTATGTTCGACCTGCGCGGACACGGATACTCGCACCGTGATATAGAAGATACCGAGATAACACACGTTGACAGCTTTTTCGATTATGTCAAAGACCTTGAATGCTTTATGAACCAGATAGTTACACCTAACTCGGATGATGCTCCGGCATTTATCTATTCACATTCAATGGGCGGTGCAATATCTGCACTCTATCTTGCACATTGCAAAAATAATGTCAGCAAAACCATTCTCTCCTCGCCTATGGTGTATCCCGTATGCACACCGCTGCCGCATCAGGTTTTAAGACTGCTGATGAGGAGTGAGGCAAAAAGATTCGGCTGGAACGCAAAGTTCAGATTCTCGTCTGATTTCGACCCCGATTTCAAGCTGGAGAACAGTATGGATTTAAGCAAATGCCGGTTCCAATACAATCTCGATATGCGAATCCGTGATATGAAATACAGAAACTCATCAAGCTCAAACAGATGGAATTTCGAGGTCCTTGGCGTCGTTGATATGCTCCTTGACCGCAAGGCAATGCGTAACGTTTCATCAGAAACCTTTATCATAAGTGCAGGAAAAGATACCGTTGTAAAAAACAAACCTCAGTTACGGCTTGCAAAGCTTTTAAACAGTAAGTATCAGTGCTTTGAGAACGCAAAACATTCAATGTTTACTATGCCTGATAATGACCTTGCAGAGTATATCAATACACTGCTCGATTTCTATGCCTGCAACTGATTTTATTTTATCACAGAAACAGGTAAATTGCAATAATATTTTGTCAAATTACGAAGAAGGGAACAAGATGCTCAAATACATAACCGTTGATATAAAAGACCTTGACGATGATACCCTCAGACGCAGTTTCTCGTGTATGTCGGACGAACGCAAAGACAGAGTTCGCAGAATAAAAAAGGCCGACCAGAAAAAATGCACGCTTGCAGGTGAATGGCTTGTTCGGAAAATGCTTTCTGATGCAACAGGCGATACACCTGAATCGTTTGTTATTTTTGCCGATGATAAGGGTAAGCTTCATTCAAATAATTCGTCCGGACTGTTTTTTAATATAAGCCATTCCAAAAACATTGTCACTGCCGTGATATCGGACAAAACAGTTGGAATTGATATTGAAAAAATACGGCCCGTATCACTAAAGCTTGCAAAACGTGTATGTACACCAAACGAGCTTAATTATGTGTTCGGAACAGACGATGCCGATTTTGATGCAGAGTATCCGCCCAAAGTTACAGAACGGTTCTTTGAAATATGGACAATTAAAGAGGCATATTTTAAATGCATCGGAACGGGAATAACGGATTTCTTTGCGGTTGATGCGTTAAACGGCAATTTCAGTAAATTGAAAATCATTGAAAACGGATGTATAATTCACATCGTTACATTATAAAACAAGACCTGCATAAGCAGGTCTTATCTTTTTAGTCTTTTTTCTCAACTTCCCACGATATTACTGTACCGTCATCAGCCTTTATTTCTGTGCTGTATTCCATACCGTCCTTGATGAACTCAACCTCATACACCCAGATTCCGTCGTCTCTTTCAAGCTCTATTCTTTCAAAAATAACATCATTTGCTGTTTCTATTTCTGCTCTTGTCAGTGCAATTTCCTGTGCTTTTTGTTCGCCTATAAACTGTGTTTTATCCACATCTGACTGTACTGCAGGTACAGTTTCATCATTTGCCGACGGTACTGTTTTTTGTCCGCAACCCGACATGGCAGTTGCTCCGAGAAGTACTGTCAGCATCATTGCTAAAATCTTTTTCATAGTAAAACCTCCTTTACCTTTATATAATATTATTATACCATATCATATTTTTCATGTAAAGATTATATTCATTTTTGGGGTTTAAAGCTCGGCATTAGCTCAAGCTTGAACAGGTTTGCCTTGTGTTTTCTGTCGATAAGCTCCTTTTTTGCCAAATCCTCAATCTCGCCCGTTCTTATATATCTGTCAAGCTCAGCATAAGTGAAACCGAGATTTTCCTCGTCGGTTTTTCCGCAAAGCCCGTCAATAGGTGTTTTTTCGACCAATTCTTCGGGTACACCCAAAAGATGACCTATTTCTTTTACCTCGGTTACAGTGAGATTCGACATCGGCGAGAAATCGCCCACCGAATCACCGTAGCGAGTTGAATAGCCCACCCAGTCCTCCGATAAGTTGCAGGTGTTGCATACTCTGCCGTTCACGCTCTGCGATACGGCATAAAGAGTTGACATTCTGATTCTCGGCGGTATGTTCTGAACAGTCTGTGCCGTCACTTCCAATTCAGACGGCAGACTTTTAAGAATTCCGTCAACTGCATCCTTTACATTAACAACATAGTGCTTTATTCCAAGGTGGTTTACAAGCATATATGCCATATCAATATCGTGCTGTTCGCCCTGCGGCATAAGAACGCCGATTACTCTGTCCTTGCCCAGTGCCTCAACGCACAACGCCGCCGCAATCGAGCTGTCCTTTCCGCCCGAAATGCCCACAACCGCATTACAGCCTTTGCCGTTCTGTTCAAAAAAATCTCTTATCCACTCAACACATTCATTTTTTACTTTTTCTGCATTAAACATTTTATCACCTTTAATAATTTTCTCAAATAACTGTTATTTATTCGCCGGTTACCTCTACCTGACACATCTTCATTGTAGTAAGTGCCGCATTATGACTCTCAGGCGTTACTCCTGCACAACAGTCTGCATCAACACTTACTTCTGTTTCCAGGAAGTTTGCTTTCAGTAAAAGAGCATTTGATACAACACATATGTCTGTACAAAGTCCGATAAGCTCAATTTCGATTTCGTCAGGGTTATAGTTTTCTCTGATATACAGCGGAAGCTCTGTTGAGCCGAAGGTCGGCTTTTCTATAGTCTTATACGCCCTTTTGTCAAGTGCTGTTTGCACCTTTTTATCAAGTTTCCAGCCGTCCGTCCCTTTTATGCAATGCGGTACGGGCAGGTTTTTACCCTCCTGCGTTTGCATATAGTTTTCGGGATGCGTGTCGTATGTTACGATAATATCACCGTCAAAATTTTCGATTTTTTTCACTACGTTGTCAACAATCGCCACTGCCTCTTCTGAACCAAGCGCTCCGTCAACAAAGTCCTTTTGCATATCTACAACAATCAATAATTTTTTCATAGCCGTATCCTCTGTCATTGCAAGGTTATATTTGCTTTTTCTAATTATACCACACCAAAACAAAAAAAACAACCCCCTGCTCAAAGCAGGGGTTGCCTTTATCCCTGAAAACTGATTTCAGCTTCGTCTTTGTATCTGATTACCTTTGCAGGAACACCGCCCACAATGGCATTTTCCGGAACATCCTTCAAAACAACAGCACCCGCTGCAGCTATGCTGTTAGAGTGCATAGTGAGGTTGCCGAGAACTTTTGCACCGCAGGTAACTGAAACATTGTCTTCAAGAACGGGAGTTGCACCGTCCTTGTAGCCAATCGTCACCTGCTGATATATTCTGCAGTTCTCGCCTATTTTACGGGCTGTTATAATTGTTGCAAATCCGTGTTGAATGTACAGACCTCCGCCGATATCATCGGTATATATGTATAATGATTCCATCGGCTTCCATAGTATTCTGGCAATCACAAAATGCACCTTTGATATGAATGTCTGCGACGGTTTTTTTAACCTGTGCAGAAAAAGATTACGGAACTCTTTCTTATATGTCAGATACCAGTTAAGCGACTCAAAAAAGCCAAAGCTTATCTGGTCGATTTCGTTCCAACGTGCAATGTCTGCCTTGATGAGATGTTTTTGCCGGGAACATAATGCACACAAAAATACGGGGAATGTACGCAGATAATTTATTGCTGCGAATATTCTTTTGCCGGTGTTTGGCATTCCTTTTTCCTTCTTTCGATAAATTTTTTATACAGTTGCACCGCTCATTATTTCGGATATTATATCCAGAACCTTCTGATGGCATCCGCCACAACCGGTTGAGCAATGAGTTACTTTCTGTACATCTTCAAACGCCATTAAAACGTCATCGAATTTTGTCAGATTGTCAAGTGCGTCAGCGATATCGCTGTAGCTCACCTGTTTACAATTACATACCATATAATTTTCTATCATTTTCATTCACTTCTTTCTATAATAAGGACTGCAGATTTGCAGTCCTTATTGATTTTATATTAACCGAAATATCTCTTGAGCATTCCTTCGAAGCCCTTGCCGTGTCTTGCTTCGTCCTTTGCCATTTCATGAACAGTGTCATGGATAGCATCGTAACCAAGCTCTTTTGCACGCTTTGCAAGCTCGAACTTACCTGCTGTTGCACCGCACTCTGCCTCTGCTCTCATTTCGAGGTTCTTCTTTGTGCTTGTTGATACAACCTCACCCAAAAGCTCTGCAAACTTTGCAGCATGCTCTGCTTCTTCAAGTGCCGCTCTCATATAGAACTCACCTATTTCGGGGTAACCCTCTCTTATTGCCTGTCTTGACATTGCAATATACATACCAACTTCTGTGCACTCGCCCTCAAAGTTAGCCTTAAGACCCTCATACACATCCATCTCTATCTGGTCCTTTGCACCTACGCCGATTACGTGCTCACATACGAAATCAAGACCTGCGCCCTCTTCCATCTTTGTGAACTTTGCACCCGGAACTCCGCACTGCGGGCACTTCTCCGGTGCTGCCTCTCCCTCGTGAACATATCCGCATACAGGACATACATACTTTGCCATAATTTTTTTCCTCCTTGAAAATTATAAATTATTTACAGTTTTTGCACTTGCCGTAAAATACAAGTGTGTGTCCGGCAACACTTCCGCCGGTTTCTCTTTCGACCTCGGCTTCTATTCCGATAGGGTCGATTGACAAATCCGAAACCTCTCCGCATCCGTTACATACGAAATGGTAATGCGGGTGAGTGAATCCGTCATAATGCACACTGTCGTGCTCGGTATCTATACGGAGAATAACTCCGCTTTCCGTCAGCAGGGCAAGGTTACGATAGACCGTGCCAAGACTTATTTTCGGGTCACGCTTACGCATCTCCTCATAAATCCAATTTGCTGTTGGGTGTGAACGAGTGTCTTTAAGGACAGACAGAAGCATTTCTCTTTGTCTTGAATATCCCATTATAATCACTCCTTTTGAGATAATCAGTAACGATTACTAAATTTATTATAACACATTTTTTTCATTTGTCAATACTTTTTTTAAAAATTTTCAAAAAATTTTTTTGACACAAAAAAAGATGCGACTTTGTCGCATCAATCTTTCGGATTTACAATGTCACGCCAGTCAAGGTCGCCTCTCTCAAGACCGTGGATAAGAACCTCTGCCGTTGCGGCATTTGTCGCAATCGGGATGTTATGCATATCGCAGAGTCTTAAAAGCGAGAACACGTCCGGCTCATAGTTTTCAGGATTTAACGGGTCACGGAAGAACAGTACAAGGTCTATCTCGTTATAGGCTATTCTCGCACCTATCTGCTGGTCACCGCCCTGCGGTCCGGACAAGAATCTGTAAACATTAAGCCCTGTGTTTTCTGCTACCACTTTTCCTGTTGTGCCTGTAGCATACAGAGTATGCTTTTCAAGTATTCCTTTATATGCGATACAGAACTGTATCATCAATTCCTTCTTTTTGTCGTGTGCTATCATTGCAATGTTCACAAATCTCTCCCCTTTCTGTTACTGCGGCTTTTTAAAAGCCTTTCGCATACGCGACCAAATTGATTTTTTTGACGGATTTTCAAAATCCATCATCGGTATATTTTCACCCGACATACGCCGGGCTATATTGAAAAATGCCTGTGCCGCACCGTTATCCGACGGCGAAAGCGGCTTGCCTGAAGCTACACACTCCGTTACCGCCGAATCATCAGGAACTATTCCGAGAATAGGTATCGACAAAACATCTATACAATCGTCTATGTTCATAAGTACTTTGTTTTCTATAAGCTCAGGTCGGATTCTGTTTAATACAAGACGTATATCCTCAATCTCCGCTTCCTCGAACGCTTCAATGACACGGTCTGCATCACGGAGCGATGAGCTTTCTGCCAGTGATACAATTAATGCCTCGTCTGCATAATCCGACGCAAACCTGAATCCGTCACCCATACCTGCAGGTGCATCTGCAAGTACATAGTCAAATCTTGATTTTAATGTCTCCCAGAAACGGCTTGTCCTGTCAGCGTCAAAATCCGTTGTTGCCGCTCTTTGCGGTGCTGCAACAAAGTACAAATTTTCATAACCGGGACTTTTTATCAGAATTTCGTCTATGTCGGCATTGCCCGATATGAAATCGGAATAATCGTAAACAACATTACTTTCAAGGCCAAGTGCTATATCCAGGTTTCGGAAGCCTGCATCCGCATCAACCAGAACTGTCATCTTCCCCAACGTCGAAAGCAGTGTTCCGACCTGTGAAGTAAACGTAGTTTTACCCGTTCCACCCTTGCCTGATGCAACAATTACCAACTTACCCATAGTAT
>JAFODX010000112.1 GCA_017380475.1 Clostridia bacterium | reverse complement strand
TTCAGGTATTGCGCAAAAAACATCTGAAACAGCCTGAGAATTCAGGGGTGTGATATCATTTGCGCTTTCTATGTGCACCTTAGGCACAACAACTACATGCACCGGTGCCTGTGGAGCGATATCATGAAAAGCATACACCTTATCATTCTCAAAAACTTTTTTTGACGGTATCTCCCCGTTAATTATCTTACAAAACAAGCAGTCCATATTTATCTCCTTATTTAATCTGAGCCGTAACTATCTCGTCGACCTTTGCCAGCGCATCGTCAAGTTTAAGTGGATCAGTGCCGCCACCCTGCGCCATATCCGGCTTACCGCCGCCTCTGCCGCCGCAGATTGCAGTAATTTCTTTTATGATATTTCCGCAATGGATGCCCATTTTAACAGCATCGCCTACTGCCATCGCCACAAAAGTAATCTTGCCGTCTGTATTAGTAGACAGAACAACAACACCGTTCTTCATCTGTCCTTTTGTGCTGTCTGCCATTGTTTTAAGTTCATTTGCATCAACGCCGTCAATGTATGCAGTAAGAAGTTCGATATCGCCTATGTGCTTGATTCCTGCAAGCATAGACTTGGCACGCATTGCAGCCATTTTCTCGCTGATATCAGAAATTTTCTTTTCAAATTCATGGTGCTCACTCATAACGATTTCCGCTCTCTTGTCCAGCTCCATGATTCTGTTAGTTTTAAGAGTTTGCGCTGTTTTTGACAGAACAGACTCATATGAGCTGATAAGTTTAAGCACTCCGTCACCAGTTACGGCCTCGATTCGTCTTACGCCTGCCGCAACGCCGCCCTCAGATGTTATTTTGAAAAGTCCGCACTCTGATGTGTTCTTTAAATGTGTACCACCACAGAACTCTATACTGTAATCGCCCATAGAAACAACTCTTACAGTATCGCCGTACTTTTCACCAAACTGAGCCTGAGCACCTAGCTTTTTAGCCTCCTCTATGGGGAGCTCATCTACCTTTATAGGCATACATGCTAAAATTGCACCATTTACCTTCTTCTCTACCTCATCAAGCTGTTCTTTTGTCATCGCCTCAAAATGCGAGAAGTCAAAACGCAGACGCGTACTGTCGACGAAAGAACCGGCCTGTGCTACATGAGTTCCGAGTGTATCTCTTAGCGCCTTATGTAAGAGATGTGTCGCACTATGATTACGGCTTACAGATAGTCTGTTTGTCTTATCAACACAGAGTGTTACCGTACCCTCAGATATCATACCGTTTTCCATCTGCGCTTCGTGAACATATACACCGTCGCCCGTTTTTGTTGTGTTAAGCACGCGGGCAACAAAATCGCCCTGCATGATTGTACCTATATCTCCGGCCTGTCCGCCCATTTCAGCATAGAACGGTGTCTTATCCGTAACAAAATAAAGCTTATCATCTGTTTGCGAAATTGCAAGAACCTCTGCATCCGCAGTCAGCTCTGTGTAACCGCAGAACTCTGTTGCTTTTATATCCTTAAAATCTGCAATTGAATCATCATCCCAGCTTGAACCGTCTTTTCGTGAATTTTTAGCTGTGAGCTTCTGCTCATTCATTGCATTGTTAAATCCGTCAATATCAACGCCTATTCCCTGCTCTGCTGCCATTTCAACGGTGAGGTCGAGCGGGAAACCGTAAGTGTCATGAAGCTTGAATGCATCAGCACCGGCAATCTCTTTTTTGCCGCCGTTTTTAGCGTCTGTAATATATTTATTAAGCACAATCAGACCATTATCAATAGTGGCCTCAAAACGCTCTTCTTCCTTCTTGATTATAGTTGTTATATAATCACGCTTTTCTTCAAGTTCAGGATAAGCAGACTTTGATGCATCAATTACAGTCTGTGCAAGCGCACTCAAAAAGCCGCCGTTAATGCTAAGAAGCTTACCGTGGCGTGCTGCACGACGCAAAAGTCGTCTCAGAACATAGCCTCTGCCTTCATTAGAAGGGATAACGCCGTCTGAAACCATCATTACGGTTGAACGAATATGGTCAGCTATTACTCGCAGTGAAATATCTGTTTTTTCGTCAGTCTTGTAAGTTACACCTGCAAACTTTGAAGCGTGCTTTATTACATCCTGCACTGTATCAACTTCAAACAGATTGTTGACACCCTGCATTACAACAGCAAGACGTTCAAGACCCATTCCTGTATCAATGTTAGGGTTAGCGAGCGGGTTATAATTTCCGTTCTCGTCTTTGTCAAACTGGGTAAATACGAGGTTCCATACCTCCATAAATCTGTCGCAGTCACAGCCTACCCCGCAATCGGGTGAACCACAGCCGAACTGCTCGCCGCGGTCAAAATATATCTCCGAGCAAGGTCCGCACGGGCCTGTGCCATGCTCCCAGAAATTGTCCTCTTTGCCGAGTTTGACTATGTGAGTGGGATCTACACCAACCTCATTTATCCATATATCTCTTGCTTCATCGTCTTCTTCATAAACGGACACCCAGAGTCTGTCCTCAGGTATCTCCATAACCTTAGTAAAGAACTCCCACGCCCAAGCAGTTGCCTCGTGTTTAAAATAATCGCCAAATGAGAAGTTGCCAAGCATCTCGAAGAATGTGCCGTGACGGGCAGTCTTTCCAACACGCTCAATATCCGGTGTTCTGATACATTTCTGGCAGGTTGTTACCCTGCGCCTTGGCGGCTCTTCTGCAAGTGTAAACCACTTTTTCATAGGCGCCATTCCCGAGTTTATCAAAAGAAGACTTGCATCGTTCTTAGGTACAAGTGAAAACGAGTTTAATCTTAAACAACCTTTTGATTCGAAAAAGCTCAGAAACTTTTCACGGATTTCGTTAACTCCCATATATTT
>JAFODX010000111.1 GCA_017380475.1 Clostridia bacterium | reverse complement strand
GAAACTACCTATACGCTGGTGGCCTACAAAGACGAAATTGGTACTTGCCCATCTGAATCAGTAGAACTCCTAGTGAAAGTTAAAGATTATGCAGTAGCAGGCAATATTGCAGCAGATGGTGCCGAAATTTGTCCTGGTGCAGATGTTACCTTGTCTGCAGCAACCCAGTTTGATGAAAAACAAGACAACGTGGTAATTAGATGGTACTCAGATCCTAATTTAGGTGCAGAATCGTTGTTGGCTACCGATGATGATTACGACATGGAAAAAGTATTGACCGATACGTATGTATACGTAAAACATCTGTGCAGTCTTGTCTACCATAAATACAAAGTCTGTTATCGCAGGCGAATACGCAGCACCGCCTGCACACGGTCCCATTATTACGCTTATCTGAGGGATAACTCCGCTATTTATTGTGTTACGGTAGAAAATTTCGCCATATCCGGAAAGAGCATCAAGCCCCTCCTGAATACGAGTACCACCTGAGTCGTTTATACCAATAATCGGTGCACCCATTCTGGCAGCCATATCCATAACTTTGCAAATTTTCTTTGCATGCATTTCACCAAGTGAACCACCCATCACGGTAAAGTCCTGCGAATACACATACACAAGACGTCCGTCGACTGTTCCATAACCCGTAACAACACCTTCACCCGGTGCCTCTGTTGCATCCATTCCGAACTCGGTGCATCTGTGAGATACAAAAGCATCAACTTCGATGAAACTGTCTGCATCCATAAGAGCTTTTATTCTCTCTCGGGCAGTAAGCTTATTTGCATTGTGCTGTTTTTGGATTTTCGCTTTGCCTCCACCGCTCTCAACTTTATCACGTCGGTATTGAAGTTCTTCCAGTTTGTCAACTGTTCCCATTTTCTAACCTCCGTTCTTTAGTTTTCAAATACATAAAATGTAATTTAATCCAAATTACTTGCATTTTATTATATTGTTTACAATTATATCATTTTTTCGGTTTTTTTTCAACATTTTTATTTTGATTTATGTCATAGAAAATATTCATTTTTTCAACATTTTTTTGTTGGTTTTGTATACACTCTTTTTTCAAAAAATGTATTGACAAACAAAGAAACATATGGTATCATATAATAGTTGTTTGAAACAAACACATTGCGGAATTGTGTAAGGGTAGCACTAGTGACTCTGACTCACTCTGTTCGGGTTCGAATCCTGATTCCGCAGCCAGAAAATCCGTACACGGTCGTGTACGGATTTTTATTTATCCCCCATTGTTGTTTCACATTTGGTATAAATAAAAGCGATGTACTGATGTACATCGCTTTTATATTATTTCTTTTCTTTCTTTGTTCTCTTTACCACTGTAACCATTCTTGCAAGTGCAATAAGAGCAATTACGTTAGGTAGTACCATTAAGTAGTTAAAGAAGTCTGTAAGCTCCCATACGAGGTCGTTCTGTAAGATCGAACCAAGGAAAATGAATACTATAGCGATTACCGAATAAATAACCACACCCGCTTTTTCTTTCTTTCCGAACAAATACTGAACATTAAGCTTTCCAAAAAAGTTCCAGCTTATAATTGTTGAGAAAGCAAAGAACAATAAGCATATCGCTACAAATATATTACCGAAGTTTCCGAACCAAGCCGGCAATGCATATGTATACGCTGTCTGCATTGCAGTTGCTTTTGTAACTACGCCCGCATCAAGTGCCGCTGTATAATCTGCACCGAAAAGTCCTGCAAGCGGACCATTGCCGTTATAAAGTGTTGAAATAACAACAAGAGCTGTCATTGTAAGAACAATAAATGTATCTATAAATACACCAATCATAGCTACAACACCCTGGTCATGCGGTCTTGCAACATTTGCCTGAGCGTGTGCGTGCGGTGTTGAACCCATACCTGCTTCGTTTGAGAACAAACCTCTCTTTGCACCCTGGCTGATAGCGATTTTAAGTGCAGCACCGATACCACCACCAATAAGTGCCTGCGGTGTGAATGCATACTTAAATATCATACCGAAAGTCGGAAGAATGTAACGATAGTTGAATGAAAGAACCATAACACCGCCCAAAAGGAACAAAATAGCCATTATCGGCACAAGTTTTTCAGTAACTGATGCGATTCTCTGAATTCCGCCAAGGAAAATAAATGCAGCGACAAGAGCAATAATTGCACCTACAATAACTGCAGTAAGTGTAACATCATACGAACCAACACTGAAAAGAATATTCGCCTTTTCAGGGTCAAGCACCTTTTCAACAACACCTGCAATTGAGTTTGACTGAACCATTGAACCCATAAAACCAAGTGCAAGAATTATTGCTATTGCAAAGAATACTGCAAGGAACTTGCCAAAACCGCCTTTGAATGCAGTTTTTATGTAGTAAACCGGTCCGCCAAGAACAGAACCGTCCTCTTTAACCACTTTTGTTTCCTGTGCCAGAGTTGCCTCGGCATATATAGTTGCCATACCAAAGAATGCGATTACCCACATCCAGAAGATAGCACCCGGTCCACCTGTTAAAATAGCACCTGATGCACCGACAATGTTACCTGTACCAACCTGTGCCGCAACAGCTGTTGCCAATGCCTGGAACGGGCTCAATCCACTATCGTTCTTTCCGCCGCGTAACTTAATGTTACCGAAAACCTTTCTCATTCCTTCACCAAAACATCTTACCTGAACAAATTTTGTTTTGATTGTGAAGAAAAGACCTGTACCTACCAACAAGAAAATAAGTACATAATCTGTTAAATAGCCGTTAACTGTTTGAACTAACTTTAATAAAGCGTCCATGTTTTTTACCTCCTGATAAATAAAAAAGTTGCTTAAAATCAGCAACTCCGAATTATCCGCATAAACGCATTTTTAGCAGGTTAAAAATGCACTCTGTCCTTTTGCCTGAGAGATTCGATTAAAATAATCTTGCACCTTCGGCACTCGTTTGCGAGATTCTCCAGAGTTTCCTCCGATTCCGGTCTCTTTCCGATTCCGAAATCATCAAAGGATGATTTTAGTATATTATAACACTTTATGAACTGTATGTCAATAGTTTGTGTCGAAATTTTTAAGAGGATGTCAAAAAACATCCTCTTAATACGTCATTATATCTCGGTTTTAATAACTTCGTTTTTCTCCCAAGACTCCATTGCAGCCTGCATAACCTTTATAACACGCAATGCCTGCTCAGGCTTAATGGTAAGCTCTGCTTTACCCTCGATAGCATCAACCATCTGACGGTAAACCGGGTCAAGGTTATCCTCAACATCAAGCGGTTCTGAAAGTGTGATTGTTTCTACACTGTTCGGGTTTCTCGGTGCCATAGTTTTTGTGGGGCCGGCTTTTGTATAAACAATCTCCTCTGCCCACTTATCTTCTTTATCTATGCAACGCACCACTTTACCGTCGCAGTTCCAGTCATCAATCTGAAGTGTACCGCTTTCGCCAAGCACATACCATCTCGGATGGGTTATGTAGTTGTTTGTAGCAACCTCAATTCTTGCCTCAAGTCCGCTTTCAAACATCATAACCATTCTGAAGTTATCATCAACCTCGGGATACTGTATGCTGTTCTTTGTACAATAAACACTTACAACCTTTTCGTCGTACATATACATTATCTGGTCGATAAGGTGTACACCCCAGTCGAGCATCATACCACCGCCAAGAGCTTTGATTGTACGCCAGCCCGAAGGCATACCTCTTGAACCTTCTACTCGTGATTCAATAACGTATGGCTTACCGATAACACCTGACTCAACTGTTCTTCTCATAAGTACAAAGTCTTTGTTTGTACGTCTATTCTGGTCGACTGTGAATACCTTACCGTATTTTTTTGCAGCTTCTATAACAGTTTCAAGTTCTTCCGCTGTCGGTGTGACAGGTTTTTCACAGATAACGTGCTTACCGTGTGCCAATGCCTCGATTGCAAGTTCTGCGTGAACCTCATTTGTTGTGGCAACCAATACAATGTCGATTTCGGGGTCATTAAGCAATTCCTCTTTTGAAGAATATGCAACAAGACCTTTTTCCTCTGCAACCTTGAGTCTTTCAGGGTTCAAGTCATAAACACCTTTGATTGATACTTTAGTGTTTCCTTTTGAAAGCTGAGTATAATGATGACCTGCCATTCCGCCAAAACCGATTATACCCAATAAATACTTATCTTTCATTATATCCACCACGCTTCTCCTGCCTGTTCGTAAATTATTACGTCCTTCAGGAATGAAATAGCCTTTTCAAGACCCTCTTTCGGGCTCATAAGCGAATCCTCATGTTCAATACTTATGATACCGTCATAGCCAACAGCTTTTAATGTACTGATAACTGCATTCCACATTTCTTTACCGTTACCGTATCCTACAGTTCTGAACACCCATGAACGGTCAAGAACGTTTGCGTATGAGCCAACATCAAGAACGCCGTTTACGCTTGTATTTCTATCATCAATCTTTGTATCCTTTGCATGGAAATGATGAATCGCATTATTCTTACCGAGCTCTTTTATAACCTCTACCGGATTCATACCCTGCCACAAGAGATGGCTCGGGTCAACGTTTGCACCGATTATATCACCTACTGCTGCACGAAGCTTCAAAAGTGATGATGTGTTATATATACAGAAGCCCGGATGCATTTCAAACGCTATCTTCTTTATACCGTGAGCCTTGCAGAACTCTGCTTCCTTTTTCCAGTACGGAATAAGAACTTCATTCCACTGCCAGTCAAGTATTTCAAGATAGTCGTTAGGCCACGAACAAGTTACCCAGTTGGGGTTTTTGCTTGTCTCACTGTCACCGGGACAGCCTGAGAAACCAACGATAGTGTCAACACCAAGCTTTTCAGCAAGCAGAACTGCATTTTCAAAATCCTTATGGAATTCAGCTGCAATTTCCTTATTCGGATGAACTGCATTGCCGTGACAGCTTATAGCTGCAATTGACATATTGTTATCTTTAAGTATGTTTTTGATTTCTTCAATCTTTGACTCGTCAGCTAAAAGAACTTCCGGGTCAAAGTGTGCCTTGCCGGGATATCCGCCTGCACCCATTTCAAGCTGTTGTACGCCGAGTGATGACAAATACTCAACCATTTCCTTGAATGACATATGTGCCAGAACCGGACTAAAAACTCCTAATTTCATAGTAAATACTCCTTTTTTAATACAAACCAAGCTAAATGACAGATTTATGCCATTTAGCTTGAATTTTAGTTAGATACCAAGACTCTTGAGATAGTCTCTGCTTGTTTTTGCAGCATCAAGCGGATCCTGCTCATAAGACTGATCCTGCTCAACGATTACATATTCAATGCCTGCTTCTTCTGCCGCTTCAAGAATTGATTTCCAATCCTGAATACCTGAACCTACCGGCTTGAACTTAAATCCTGCATCACTTTTATCCTCAGGCTTCATTTCGTTGCCATCCTCATCAATCAATGCATAAACAGGACCACCGCCAAGTTTTTCGCATACAAAATCCTTAAGATGCAAAACTTCCATTTTACCGTGTATTTCTTTATGTACTCAACAGGATTCTGACCTGCATAGTGTACCCAGCAAGTATCAAGCTGTGGCATAAGCACATCGTTTGAAAGTGTAGCATACATCTTATCAAGAATGAACTCGCCGTCAATCTTCTGGAATTCGAAGTCGTGGTTATGGTACATAAGCTGAATATTGCCTTCTTTAAGGAGCTTGCTGACTTCCGCAAACTTTTTCATTGTACCGTCCCAGTCTTTGTAATACTCATCAACCTCATACCAAGGAATAGCGCTGTATTTTGCACCAATCGTATTAAGGTAATCAACTGCAGCCTTGCCCTCTTCTTCGAAAAGACCGATAGCCTGATGTACTGATATACACTCAAGACCATATTTGTCAAGAAGCGCTCTTACTTCTTCTGCTGACTTGTCGAAATATCCGGCAAACTCAACATAGTCATAGCCCATTTCTTTTACTGCTTTCAATGTTGCATCCATATCCTTTTCCATAGCATCACGAACGCTGTAAAGCTGTAGACCTACTTTAAACTTTTTCATATTACGCACTCCTATTACGTTTATATTTCAGGAATTTCTATCTCTATTTCCTTACCGAGCTTGCTTGACTTAACTATACCGTCAATAATAGCCTGGTTAATGATAATCTGCTCTGACGGAATCGGAGCTTTGCCACCTGTCTTAACAGCGTCAAGGAATGATCTCATCTTGTAATAGAAACCACTGTGCTCACGAGGCGGAAGCATCGGGAACTCTGTGCATACGTCCTTGCCTGCAACTCTCTGATACAACTTAAGGTCACCGCCGATTGTACCGTTCCAGCACTCTGTTGACGGAATTCTCAAGCTACCCTTTGTACCCATAATGATTGTATCACCCGGTGTATCAAGGTGCATTGCCCATGCAATTCTGAAGTCAAGGATTATACCACCCTCAAGTCTTACAAAACCTGCTGCAAAGTCCTCAACGCCGAATATGTCAGCATACTCTGCCGGCTTACCATCTGCCATAAAGTATTCAGGGTCTTTACCGAAGAAGTTTGATGTATAACCTGTTACTGTTAACGGCTTCGGATAACCGATAGCGTTAAGTACCATATCGAGTGAATAACATCCGATATCACCCATTGCACCGATAACGCCTGTATCTTCCTGTATGAATGTTGTACCAAACGGTGTCGGAATACCATGTCTTCTGCCGCCGCCTGTCTGGATGTAATAAACATCACCAAGGGCACCTGACTGAACGATTTCCTTAACCATCTTCATGTTATCGTCAAATCTCGGCTGGAATCCTATTGAAAGAACCTTTCCGCTTGCCTTTTCAGCCTTGCGAATAGCTACAGCTTCATCAAGTGTGACACACATCGGCTTTTCAAGAAGAACGTGTATATCGTGTTCAAGTGCATATATAGCACATTCAGCATGAGTTGCGTTATATGTACAAATAGTTACTGCATCAACCTCACCTGCATCAATAAGCTCTTTGTGGCTCGGATAAAATTTGATATTTGATGCATCGACATTATTATCTGCAAAGAATTTCTCTGCCTTACCCGGAACGATATCTGCTGCTGCAACAATTTCAGCATCAGGCATCTGCAAAAGCTGCTCAAGATGTGCACCTGCAATCCAGCCAGTACCGATAATACCGATTTTTACTTTTTTTGAAGTATCAACTACTTCTTCAGTCTGATCAAACTTAAAAGCATCCAAACTGTTCTTTGACATAATAATCTCTCCTTTACTATTGATTTTTTTAATTTATTATGTTATACTTGAATTATAACTCATCAACAGGTATATTTCTATATTTATTTTGACTTAAAGTTGTACAATTTTGACTTTTTGAGGTGATTTTTATGTATGAACAGATAATACAATACCGTTCAGACTCTCCGGTTTATGCAAGTGGCGGCGACTTACCCCCAGCCCCACACGGTAAAATTGGTCAGATTTGCGATATGCATCTTCACAAAGAATATGAGTTCTTGTACATACCAAGCGGCAGATTGAAATGTATTACTACTGACGGTGAATATATTCTTGAAGGCGGCGATGTTCTTTTTGTAAACTCGTATGTTCCGCACAGCACATATTCAGAAACCGATGATACATTTACAACAATGATACAGTTTAACTCACCCATAGTTGCCGATTCATCACTTCATTACATAACAAGATTCCTTAAATTTTGTGATACACCTGCTTATGTGTTTAAAAGCGGTAAACCCGAAACACAGGAAATACTCAACTGTATGAATACAATTGTAAATGAGCACAAGAATCACTCTTCTTTCTGGCACGACTATGTTAATGCCAACATTTTTATGCTTATAGCAATACTTCGCAGATATGGTATTCTTTCTGATTTTTCAACAGGCAAAAAGAATGAAATCAAAAAAATCATACCTGCCATAGAGTATATGAATAATAATTATTCGCATCAGATAACAACGGCAGAACTTGCGTCAATTTTAAGATTCAACGAATCTTACTTCTGCCGTTTGTTCAAAAATACAATCGGCACAACAGCAACAGAGTATCTTAACTTTGTTCGTCTCTGTAAAGCTGAAACAATGCTCAAAAACGGCGCGAGTATATCCGATGCATCATACAGAGCAGGTTTTTCATCACTATCGTATTTCAACAGAATATTTAAAAAATACAAGCACTATACTCCAAGCGAGTTCAGAAAAATAATCAAGCATCAGGAGTTTGATTACTCCTCAGAAAATGCAATATAATCCGGAGTTAAATATATGAAACACCTTAATCTGGCAGAAATGAATCTGTCACAAATCATTCTCGGTACTGACGGATATTCAGAAAGAATCGATAAAAGTACTGCTTTTAAAATTATGGAATGTTATACCGAAAACGGTGGCAATGTGATAGACACCGCACGTTTGTACTGCGACGGCATTCTCTCGGCAACTCCTTCGTCGCCGAACATCTTGAGGTCGAAGCCGAATACATCCTTGTACCAAGGCCATGATTCAGCTACGCTTTTGACTCCGATTCCGACTTGCTGTACGCCGCAAATCACTTTTCT
>JAFODX010000110.1 GCA_017380475.1 Clostridia bacterium | reverse complement strand
TATCGTTCTTCCGGGTGGCGGATATGTAAATCGTGCACCGCACGAAGGTGATACATTCGGTGAGTGGTTTCAGAGTATCGGAATAACTGCATTTGTGTTTCAATACCGTGTTGCACCGAATGCACATCCGGCAGAGCTTTCAGATGTACAGCGTGTGATAAGATATGTAAGACACCACGCAGACGAGTACGGTATAGACCGTAACAAAATCGCAATCATGGGATTTAGTGCAGGCGGTCATCTTGCAGGCTCGGCATCGGTTCATTATGATAAAAAGGCGTATGAGCCAATTGATGAAATTGATAACGAGAGCGCAAGACCGGACTTGTCAATCTTGTGCTATCCCGTAATTGATATGCGTGACTATCGTCACGACGGTTCAAAAATAAACCTTATCGGACACCGTCCGACAGAAAACATGAAAGACTTTATGTCACTTCATATGCAGGTTACTTCAGATACACCCGAGGCATTTATCTGGCACACATCATCAGATGATGGTGTTCCGGTTATGAATTCAATTTTGTACGCACAGGCATTAAGCCGTGAGAACATAAATTTTGAAATGCATATATATCCTCTTGGCTGTCACGGACTTGGTCTTGCACCGAATGAAGAATATGTTGCAAAATGGTCAAAGAACCTTGAAGCGTGGCTTACATTGAAAGAATGGAAATAACAAAAAAACAGAAACGAATTTTTCGTTTCTGTTTTTGATTTTATTCAAATATTACGGGCTTGCCTGTCTTTGCAGACTCATACATTGCATCAACAACCTGCATAAGCGTGAATGCCTCTTCCGGACGGCACAGACACTCAGTACCGTTTGTGACACAATCCACAAAATGCTCAAGCATAGTTATGAACGGGCTTGTTGAGGACAGGTTCGGATGCGAATCAACAAATGCATCATCAGCAACTTCAACAAGGTCCAATTGCATTTTGTAATTTTCGTCAGGTGCTATTTTCGCACCAAGCTTTTCGCCGCAAAGTGTTATGGTTCTGTCTTCGTCAACTATGTTCAGAATATCTGCAGCCTTGACATGAAGTCCCACGCCGTTATCAAGAACCACGAAACCGTCTATAACGCTTTCAACATTACGTTCGCAGTTGATTTTGTGATATGTTTTCCAGCCTTCAAGCTTCATCTTGTCAGGCAGGTCGCTGTTTACAAAGCTTTCTGTAGCAACAACTGTTTTCGGCTTCGGATAGCCCATAAACCACAGAGCAGAGTCGATTTCGTGTATACAAGCATCTCGTAATGTGCCGCCGCCTTTTTCACGGTTAGAAAGCCAGCCCTGTGATGCACCGCATCTGCTGATTCTTATACATTCGGCAGATACGAAATCACCCATTTTTCCGGCTTCTATCAGTTTTTTCAAATACAGATGCTGTGACCTGAAACGGCATACGAGTGCATACATAAGTAGCTTTCCTGATTTTTTAGCCGCTTCCTCGCACTCCTTTACCTCTTGTGCATTAAGTGCCGGAGGCTTTTCGCATAAAACGTGTTTTCCGCTGTTAAGAGCGTCAATCACAATGGGTTTGTGAGCAAAAGTCGGAGTGGCAATAACTACAGCATCAATCTCCTTGTCGGCTAAAAGCTCCTTGTAGTCAGTATAGACATCAGCTACACCGTAATCTGTTGCACGCTTCTGAGCAAGCTCCTCGCTGAGGTCAGAGATTGCTTTGACTTCGCAGTTGTCCATTTTCTGAAACGCACCAAGATGGCTTTCAGAAATGTGTCCTGCACCGATTATACCTATTTTCAACATATATAATTCAGTCCTTTCCGTGGAAATTATATTTTCTTCAGTATATCATACAATTTATATGACACACAAGCAAAAAGAGACTGAATTTCGGCAAAAAAGTAATTTATTATATGAATTTAATCTCCTTTGTAACGGTAACAGTGTCGAATTTTACAGTATTGCCGTTTTGCATAAACGGGATATTGTTGCCATCAGCGATTACTGATGTAACTTTGCCCATGTTGCCCAGAGTTACCGATTCAAGCTCAATCTTTCCGTCAAGTATCTTTATGCAGGCAGAGTTTTTGCCTTGCACGAACTCACCCCACGCAGGCTTAAGCGACCATAATGCCTTAAAGTCACCCTTTTCTATTGGCGTAAAGCCAATATGCTTTTTGGGAACGTGATATTCAAAACCGCTGAGGATGGGGAGCAGTGCAAAGCTTGCCATTGCACGTGCGTAGTTACTTCCGCACTCGATTTCGTTCCACGGATTACGCTTTTTGCCGTCGTAACGGTCACGTATTGCACGGACTGCCTTTAAGCCTTCATCAACAAATCCTTCGCTCATTAAAAGCCCTGCAAATGCATACTCAAAGCCTGTCATACACTCACCGCTGTATGGGATGGGGATTACAGGTTTTTCAACATGGTCGGGGTAGTAGCTCATAACAGTACCTGCCTCGTCGCCGATTGCAAATATACGCCAGGGGTTAACGAAATCACGCATCGGTGAGCGGAAGAGGTAGCCAAATGAATTTTTAAGTGCGATTTTACGCTGGTCTTTGTCGAAAATATCGCCAAGACCGCACAGAATTGCGTGCCATTGACCGAGCATCTGGTCAATTTCGCAACCCTCGCCAATCTGGTACTTGAACTTCTGTTCTTCCTCGTTCCAATAATCGGGTGCATCAAAATGCTCAACGGGACTCTTGTCTGAAAGGTCAATCTTCTGTATAAAGTATTCACCGTTAAAGAGGTTATCCTTTGTCCAGCGGTATCCGTTTTCAAACATCTGCCGATATTCTTTTGCAGTGTCGGTTTCACCCATAGCCTCTGCCATTTCAGCTCCTGCCTTCAGTGCGGCAAGGTACATTCCTTCAAGCCAGGAGGATGCACCGAAAAGCTCCATATCAAGCGTGTGGTGCTGTCTGCCGGTGATTACGCCGTCACGGTCGGGGTCCCATTCAAATTGGTTGGTTTTATCCCACGCAAATGCAAGCACCTTTTTGATGTCTACCCAGCTGTTTTTCAACCACTCTGTATCACCGCTTATTTTCCATTCGCGGTATGATTTTATAACCGTTGCCATCTGTCCGTCAACACACGGGAAGAAATATTCAGGCTTTCTTCCGAGCGGGAGTGCTGTACGGAATGTCATATCACCGTTTTCTGCGGTATCATACTTAAATTCTGTATCTCTTATTGAGCGCTCAAGGTCGGGGAAAAGGAAGCACAGCGCATAGGCATAGCTCCACACATGTGTACAAGTACCCTGGCACGAGCCTTCTTTTTCGTGAACGCCCTCCCAGCCGTAGAATGTACCGTCTTCAAGTCTTAAAACTGTCGGAGATTTAAGAACCGATAAGGTTGATGATATTGCATCAATAACGGCAGGATCGAGTGTCTGTGAATGCAGTGTGTCGCAGAACATTTTCGTTTTCTGATAAAGCATATCCCAGTTATCAAACGCGTATTCGGTTGTATGTTGTGAGTTTTTAAAGAGTACGGCATAGTAGTTTTTCCACGTTATGTCGTTGCCGTTATCGTCCTTATAGGGCTCCCAGTAATTGTAGTTATTGGGCACATTCCACGCAAAAATGAAGCGTACATCGCTTTCACAACCCTTGTTTACGGTTATCTCTTTTCCGACTGTTGCCTTGTCAAACGGCTTTATATCGTCATATGAGCGCTCGTGGAGATTGCCGTTTGTAAACTCGTCCCAGAAAGTCAGTACCGAATCAAACCATCTTCCGCGATACCAGTGCTGTTGCAGGATGCCGTCTTTTCCGTCAACTGCAATGGTTATATCGGAATATTTCTTGTCGCTTTCTTTAAGCTCGGGGTTTCTGAATGTAACGGCGGTATATTTATCTGTGCTTGTGTTCTCATTTATACACGGATCGTTTTCGTTTTCGGAAGAAAAAACAACTGTGTAACGGATATTATCTTCCTTGCTCCTGATTTTAATGTTGAAGAATGCTGCCGGCAGGCTTGAATTGTCTGCATCAAGCGGGATGAACGGGTTAAACGCCGTCATAACAACCTCGGCAGGAAAGTCGGGGTCAGTGAATGTAAGTTCTGCAATCGGGAATTTGCCGTCAAATGTAACCTCTTTAAAATGTGGGTAACCATACATAAGGTCGTTGAGCGGGCCGTAACCGTAGCCCATAAATGTTTTATGATAGTATGTACCAACGAGGTCTTTGTTGTAGTCACCCATAAGT
>JAFODX010000109.1 GCA_017380475.1 Clostridia bacterium | reverse complement strand
TATATGACGGCGGTCACTCTCAAGCTTTGTTTCACCCGGACCCCTTGTTCCGATACCGCCTCCGGTACGGCTGAGTTCAAGGCCCATACCTCGTAACCTCGGTAACTGATACTTAAGCTGCGCAAGCTCTACCTGCAGCTTACCCTCGCCCGAACGTGCACGCATTGCAAATATATCAAGTATAAGCATTGAACGGTCAAGCACACGTACACCGAGAATATCACTTATATTACGAAGCTGTATCGGCGAAAGCTCATCGTCAAACACCACCAATGTTGCATCAAGTGTATCTATTGCTGTTTTCAGTTCTTCAAGCTTACCCTCGCCAAAGTACGTTCCGCTGTCGGGAACGGGACGGTTCTGAACCATCTCACCGACAACCTCACCGCCTGCAGTATCCACAAGCTCACCAAGCTCACGCATCGACTCGTCCGTTGTATCATTCAGATAATCACGGCTGCCCGTATGGAGTCCCGCTATTATTACTTTTTCTTTATTTTCTTCTCTCTGTTCCATACTAACCTCCGTTTTCTACCTATAGTATAACAGAAAACTTGTAAATAGTACAGTGATTTTTTAAATTTTTTTCAGAAAATTCAAAAAAATACTTGCAAAATACAAAATTTATGGTATAATATTAGGGTATATTATGATTTTAGAGCTATGCTCGCTTATAAAGGAGGTAAAATTATGCAGACTTTGTTTATTGTGCTTCATATTATAGTTTCAGTATTACTTATTGCTGTTGTGCTTCTGCAGGAAGGCAAAGACCCCGGCATGAGAGGCATTCAGGGCGCATCATCAGATATGGGCGATTCGTTCTTTAAGAGAGCAGGCGGTACTACAAAAGAAAAGATGCAGATGAGACTTACAACTACTGTTTCAGTATTGTTCCTCATAACAACATTCGTACTTGTTGTATTGGTAGCGTAAACTAAATAAATCGAGGCTGTAAAAAACTGAGTTTTTTACAGCCTCTTTTTATACCTGTGTGGCATCGACTGTCGGAGTCGGTGCAATCGGTTGGGTTGATGTTGCATTGTTGTGTGGCTCAGAAAGCTCTACTATTATAAATGGTATGACAAGCATCACAAAAACCGAAATCAAGATTGAAATCAATATTTTCTTCATCATTACTCCCCTTCGCAGACGGTCTATTATACCTTATGCGAAAGAAACCGCCGGTATACCGACGGTTTCTTCTTTAACTTTCCTCTGTATCTTCAGGAATAATTTCAGGCTCGTTTACTTTATTGAATATCTCCATAAATTCATCGCCTGTTATTGTTTCTTTTTCAATAAGGAACTCTGATATCTTATCAAGAGCATCACGGTTATCGGTAAGAAGTTTTTTGGCAATTTCATAACGTTCCTTCATAATCTTTACTATTTCGTTATCAATTGCTGTCTTTGTTTCTTCAGAACAGTGCGAAACCGCCCTGCCGTCAAGATACCTGTGCTCAATGCTTTCAAGTCCCACAAGTCCGAATGTGTCTGACATACCGTACATTGTTACCATCTGACGTGCCATTTCTGTTGCACGTTCGATATCGTTTGATGCACCCGTTGTCTGCGTATCAAACACAATTTCTTCTGCCGCACGGCCTGCAAGAAATACAGTTATCTGATCAAGAAGCTCGTTCTTGTTATTAAGATACTTTTCTTCCTTGTCCGGCATCTGCATTGTATAACCCAATGCACCCATAGTTCTCGGAACAATTGTTATCTTCTGTACCGGCTGTGTGTTCTTCTGCAAAGCCGTTGCAAGCGCATGACCAACCTCGTGGAATGCTACAATTCGTTTTTCTTCTGCAGAAAGAATTCTGTCCTTCTTTTCTTTTCCTGCTATAATTACCTCAACAGAATCCATAAGGTCTTCCTGCAACACTTCTTTTCTGCCCATACGAACGGCACGAAGTGCAGCTTCATTTACCATATTGGCAAGGTCTGCACCGACTGCACCGCTTGTCGCAAGTGCCATTGCGTGCAGGTCAATATCGGGTGATATAACCACGTTTTTGATGTGAACCTTAAGAATATCCTCTCTGCCCTTCAAATCCGGTTTTTCTACTATTATACGTCTGTCAAAACGTCCCGGTCTTAAAAGTGCCTTATCAAGTATTTCCGGACGGTTTGTTGCAGCAAGCACGACTAAACCCTTTGATGTGTCAAATCCGTCCATCTCTGACAACAGCTGATTAAGTGTCTGTTCACGCTCGTCATTTGTTGACATCTGGTTATCTCTTGATTTACCGATTGCATCAACCTCGTCAATGAAGATAATACATGGAGCTTTTGCATTTGCCTGCTTGAACAAGTCTCTCACTCTTGATGCACCGACACCTACAAACATTTCCACAAACTCTGAACCTGAAAGCGAGAAGAACGGAACATTCGCCTCACCCGCAACTGCCTTTGCAAGAAGAGTTTTACCTGTTCCCGGCGGTCCGACCAAAAGTGCACCCTTCGGCTGTTTTGCACCGATTGCGGTGTATTTGCCCGGATTATGCAAAAAGTCCACTATTTCGTTAAGCGATTCTTTTGCTTCCTCCTGACCTGCTACATCTTTAAAGGTCACACCCGTTTTGTTCTCAATATTATACATTTTGGCATTTGACTGACCGATTCCCATTATTCCGCCACCACCGCCCATTTTTTTAGACAGAAGCTTCGTAAATATTACTATTATAATATACATAAATGCCAGTGGCAGAATCCATGTCAGAATAAAGTTCACAACAGGGTTATTAACCTCGACCGGCGTTGAGTATTTAACGCCTTTGCTGTCAAGTTTGTCAAAAAGCCTTTCATCGTTAAGGTAACCGGTATAATATATCTTCTGCTCCTCCGTTCCCGGCATCGCAAACATACCGCCACCAAGCATCCCGGTTTCACCAAATATTGATGCATTTTCCTTTTTATCTTCTTTCTTCTCCGGTTTTGCATAGATTACAAACTGAGAATTTTCTATAGAAACCTCTTCAACCTTATTGTCCTCCACCATTGCCAGGAACTCGTCATACGTTATCTGTTCCTTTGACGGTGACATCAGAAAACCTAATACAGTATTCAGCAGCACCGTTGCAATAACCGATATTATTATAAACATAAATATCGGCGGTCTTGAAGATGTTTTTTTATTTCGGTTACTGTTATTATTGTTCATGTAACATAATCCTTTCAATAGTCAATGCAATAAGTGTATCATAAAAAAAACTTTTTTTCAACCGATATTTAATAAATTTTATTTTTATTAACATTATGTTAACAATAAAATTGACGAAAAAATAATAATTTTCTGATTGACTTATGTTAAAAATAATGGTATAATACAATCATAAGATATGATGAGTATATTCTCATCTGAAAAGAAAGGAATGATTCACTATGAAAAAGCGTTTTTCAATGCTTTTGGCGTTAACGATGCTTCTCACATCACTTATTCCGTCATTTACAGCAAATGCGGCATTCAGCGATGTGGATGCTTCGCATCCGTATCAGGAAGCTATCTCAACGCTCTCAACACTCAAGGTCATCAACGGCTACGAGGACGGAACATTTGCACCTGATAAGGATATCAGCCGTGCAGAATTTACAAAAATGATTGTGTATATGTTAGGTTTGGGTAACCTTACAACTCCTATCACAACATTTGACGACGTACCCCAGACTCACTGGGCAAATCCAAACATCAAAACCGCATATGATTTACAGATTATAAACGGATTTGATGACGGTTTATTCATACCCGACCAGCCGGTTACATATGAGCAGGCTCTTAAGATGGTCGTATGTACACTCGGTTATCAGCCGTATGCAGAGCAGATGGGCGGATACCCGAACGGTTACAGAGAGCAGGCTTCAGCTCTTGAGCTTACAGACAAAATCTCAAATCTCGGTTTCTCGGACAATGCTCCCAGAGGCGTAATTGCACAGATTATGTTCAACGCTCTTGAAGTTGAGAAGCACGAAAGCGTAAACGGCACATGGAAAGCCTCAGGCAAGACATTGCTTAATGACTACCTCAACGTTGAAGCACTTAAGGGCACTTTAGTAGGTGTTGAAGACTCAACAACAGCTGAGTGTAATGCAGTTCTTGCTCCCAAGACAATGGCAGTAAAGGACAGCATAACAGGTCAGGAATTTATCATCGACTTTTCTGAGCACGATATAACAGTTGCTGAGCTTATAGATAACCTCGGACGTACAGTTCAGGTTTACTACCGCAAGGACAAGCTTTCAGACGATAAGTGGCTTGTTGAACTCAGCACAGATATTCATAAGAATGCAGAGGTTACAATAAACTCTGCTGATATTCAGGAATTTGACACTACTATTATTAAATATCGTAAAGACGGTTCCTCAAAGACAACCTCTGCACGTTTAGATATGTCAAACCTGTCAGTACGTTATAACGGCAGAGCAGTTACCGCAGCAGATTCATTTGATATAAGCGATTACCTCGATCCAACAAAAGCTAATTTTATCTACGGTACTGTAAGACTTATCAGCAATGATACAAAAGAAGTTTACAGTATGGTAGATATCTATGACTATGAAGTAATAGTTGCACAGAGAGCATTGCAGACAACTGATTACAGAATTCAGGATAAGGTTACACCGTCAAAGACTCTGACACTTGACCCGGACGCTCTTGATTACACATTTACACTTACAAGAAACGG
>JAFODX010000108.1 GCA_017380475.1 Clostridia bacterium | reverse complement strand
GCGTATTTTTCCGCCTGATAAATTGTGGTAGCAATAATTATAGTTATATCCGTTAGTTATAAGAACAGAACAGTAATTAGAACCACGCTCATCGTACAGTACATCATTGTACTGGTGAGAACTCTTGAAATTATCTGCTACGGTGGCAACACTGAGATTTGCGTCGTTATTTGTACCGCAGATATATATAATACCGCTGCTGTCATTTGCCTTCAGGCAATATCTTGTAAAATCAGACACATTTGATGTTTTGTAAAATTCTGACGGATACGGGCAGGAGAATGAATAATCAGAATCACTGTAGGTAGAATATGTAACGCCTGAATCATGTTCAACAATATCAATAGGTGTCGGACGCGGTGTTGCTACGGGTGTAGGTCTTACCGTAGGGATGGGAACATTGGTGACTTCCGGAGTAGCCACGATCTGAGTCGGATCCGGAGTGTCTGATGATTCATTTTTGTCGCTTATTACAACAACAAGAGCTATTATTACGCATAAAACAGCAGCAATAGAAAGTCCTATAATAAGCGGCAAAGACGCACCTGAACCTGACGGTGTCGGAGCAGGGGACGGTGCTGGTGTCGGTGGTGTAAATCTGTGTGAACTGTCTTTTAACGGTCTGCCGCAAACTGAACAGTATTGGTTGGACTGAGGGTTGGCTGTTCCGCAGTTTCTGCAAAAAATATTTTCAGAACGGTTTTGTCTGCCGGCGATTTTCGGTTGTGGCTTCGGAAGAACTTCACCGCAAACGGCACAGGTTTCTGCACCGGGCAAATTCAGAGTTTCGCAAACCGGACATACCGTGTTTTCTGTTTTCTCTCCGCATACAGAACAAAATGTTTCTCTTTCGGATATATTAGAACCACATTTGGGACAATTCATCAGTACATACTCCTCCAATATCAGCTATTGTATAATATAAATACTATTATACACAAATCTATCAAAAATTGCAAGATATTTTGAGAATATTTATAAAAAGATATAGACATTTTGAAAGAAATAGTGTATAATAAACATATAACAATGTACAAAGAAAGGAAACGACTATGAAAAAAATTAAAATAATTTCAATTATTTCGGCGGCACTCCTTACTATCGGTATGAGCGTGACAGCCGGAGCATTTAACGATATGCCTGACGGTGAGATGGGCAAGGCGTTGCAGAATGCAGTAGATGCAGGACTTATAAACGGTGTAACTGATGACACGATTGCTCCGTATGATAATATCACAAGAGCACAGATGGCGGCTATTATCACAAGAGCATTCTCTGCAACAGAGAAGAGCGATAAAGCATTTAACGATATATCTGCTGATGCATGGTATGCAGATGTTGTTTCAAAGTCTGCATATATGGGTGCTTTCGAAGGCGATGACAATAACAATTTTAATCCGGAGAACAACATAACATTCCAGGAAACATATCTTGTTCTGTCAAGAGTTTTCGGATTCGATGCGTATAAAGTATCGGGAAGAAACATTATGCTGGGCGATTGCGATATAGCGGTGCTTGATGCTTTTGCAGACAAAAATGCGATTGCTCCGTGGGCAGTAAACGGCGCAAAGTACATAGTCGGCAACGGTGGCTGGACAGGTATTGACGGAAAGCTTAAGCCGACTGATTATATAACAAGAGGCGAGTTTGCGATGTTAATGGACTCAATTGTTGATGTTTATATAGACAAGCCAGGAACATATAAAGATCTTGGCGACAAGCTTATAATGGTAAGATGTGGCGGTGTAATTATCGATGGACTTAAGTCGAATCACAATCTCATCCTTACATATGGTGTTAATGAGGATGGTTGCGACATTAGAAACTCAATCGTAAATGGAGTTACGCTTATTCTTGGCGGTGTTGATAAAACCCCGGTTGAAGGAGTTGCAGACGATGGAACGACAAAATTACGCCCGGATGAAGCACTTATAAGAATCCATGGAAACTATTATGATGTTCGTGTTAATACTCCTTATGTATATCTTGATGCATCAAAAGCGAAGGTGCAATATTATAAAGGTGCTAAGAATAGTCTTGTATCAATCACCATGCAGTAAACAGTAAGGGGGGACATCAGAATGGAAGTAAAGTATAAGAAAGTTTTATTAAAGGTAAGCGGCGAGGCTATGGCAGGACCGCAGGGCTTCGGTATAGATGAAGCTACAGTAAATGAAATTTCACTCTACATTAAGAAGATTGTAGATATGGGCGTAGGCGTTTCGATAGTAGTCGGCGGCGGCAACATATGGCGAGGAAGATCAAGCGAGAATATGGACCGTACACGTGCTGACCATATGGGAATGCTTGCAACAGCAATAAATTCACTTGCACTTTGCAGTGCACTTGAAGCTATCGGTGTTGAAACACGAGTTGAAACAGCAATTGAGATGCGTCAGATTGCAGAGCCGTATATAAGAGGCCGTGCAATACGTCATCTTGACAAGGGTAGAGTTGTAATATTCGGTTGCGGAACAGGAAACCCGTTCATGTCAACAGATACTGCTGCAGCATTAAGAGCAGTGGAAATGAATGTGGATGTGATACTGCTTGCTAAAAAGGTAGATGCAGTTTACGACAGTGACCCGAATGTAAATCCGGATGCAAAGAAATATACTAACCTTTCATTCAGCGACATTCTTTCAAAGAATCTCGGAGTTATGGACTCCACTGCGGCATCGCTTTGCCGTGATAATAATATGCCTATTCTTGTTTTCGGACTTAACGACCCCGAGAACATTGTAAGAGCCGTTAAAGGCGATAAAATAGGAACTCTGGTAAACGCAGAGGGTAAATAAGAATATTAGGAGGAAACTAAAATGGGAAACTATCCTGAGATAGAAGCAAAAATGGAAAAACGTATAGACGGACTTGTAAGTGAATTCAAGACAATCCGTGCAGGCCGTGCAAACGCATCGGTACTTGACAAAATCGCAATTGACTACTATGGTACAATGACACCGGTTCAGCAGGTGGGTTCAATCTCATCACCCGAGCCGAGAATGCTTGTTATTCAGCCGTGGGATGCATCTGTTTTATCAGAAATCGAAAAAGCAATCAACAAATCAGACCTTGGCATAAGCCCGCAGAACGACGGTAAGGTTATCCGCCTTACATTCCCTCCGCTTACAGAGGAACGCCGTCGTGAGTTGGTTAAGACTGTTAAGAAGTATGCAGAAGAGGCAAAGGTTCAGATTCGTAACGTTCGCCGTGATGCTCTTGAAATGTACAAGAAGCAGAAGAAAGACGGCGAGGTTACAGAGGATGATTTAAAGACAATCGAAAAGGATATACAGAATATGACAGATAAGTATGTCAAGGAGATTGACGATATCACATCAGATAAAGAAAAAGAAATCACAGAAATCTGATTTTAAAAATTAAACAGTATCACGCAAAGACTGTGCGTGATACTGTTTTTCGCATTATATTGTCATCATAAAGGGGTTTTATATAATGTTATTTAAACGTAAAAAGGCTGATACAGCCATTGATATGTCAAATC
>JAFODX010000107.1 GCA_017380475.1 Clostridia bacterium | reverse complement strand
GTACTCGCCTGAAAATGAGCAGACTTTTAAACCTGCGCTCTGTAACCGTCTTGACCGTAACACGGGCGGGCTTGTGATTGCGGCAAAGAATGCAAGGGCGTTGCGCGAAGTGAACGAAAGCATAAAAATGCGAAGAATGAGAAAGTTCTATACTGCAATTGTTACCGGCAAATTAGAAGCATCAGGGCATCTTGAAAACAAGCTTTTGCGTGAGGATAAGGTTACAAAGGTTTCAGACGATGGAAAAGTTGCATCGCTTGATTATCGGGTTGTGTCGAGGAAGAATGGTTTAAATCTTGTTGAGATAGAGCTTCATACCGGAAGAACTCATCAGATACGAACACAGTTTGCAGGTATCGGGTGTCCGTTGGCGGGTGATACCAAATACGGCGGAGGTGGACAAAAGTTTCGTCAGGCACTATACAGCACAAAACTGATACTTGACTTTGGCGATGATAGCAGTTTGTCATATCTCAATGAAAAAGTAATTGAAATAAAATCACCGTTGGAAAGTGAATTTTAAGGAGTAATATATGGATTTTATATCACCGTCAGTGATTAAAAGAATAGCATCAAAATACGGGTTTGTATTTAAAAAAGGGCTTGGTCAGAACTTTCTTTCGTCGCAGGATGTTCTTGAAGAGATTGCAATAGCTGCAGAGATTGACGGAAGTGGTGTTATAGAAATCGGACCGGGTTTCGGAGTGCTTACAAATGAGCTTGCAAAACGTGCAAAAAAAGTGCTTGCGCTTGAAATTGACGAAAGACTTATTCCGATTCTTGCCGATACGTTAGGCGAATATGATAATGTAAAGGTCATAAATCAGGATGTGTTGAAAACTGATGTCAAAAAGCTTATAGAGGAGGAGTTTGGCGGTGAGAAAGTAAGTGTTGCCGCAAATCTTCCGTATTATATAACCACCCCGATTATTACGGGACTTATTGAAGGACAGTTACCGCTCAAAAATCTGGTTGTAATGGTTCAGAAAGAGGTTGCTGACCGTATAACGGCAGAGCCCGGTTCGAAAAACTACGGTGCGATTTCTGTTCTGTGTCAGTATTATACAAGAACAGAGCTTGTCACTATAGTGGGTGCTGACGAGTTCGTGCCGCCACCGAAGGTTGACAGTGCAGTGGTTAAGATGGCGTTTCGTGATGAGCCGGCAGTTTCCGTAAAGGATGAAAAAATGTTCTTCAGAACAGTAAAGGCGGCATTTTCTCAGAGAAGAAAAACACTTCTGAACTGTCTTGTTGCCAATTTCCCGCAGAATAAAGAGGAAATTTCGGAGATAATGACAAGCATAGGTATCGAGCCTACTCGTCGTGGAGAAACATTATCGCTTGAAGAATTTGCAAAGCTTTCAGAGGCTTTAGCTTGATACAAAGGAACAATTATTATGTTTATAATACCAACCGTGGATATATGCTTGACATAAGCCGTGGCAGAATCCTGGATTTAAGTCATATTAAAACAATGGTTGACATTTTGTCTGATTTAAAGTATAATCAGTTACAGTTGTATATAGAAAGCAGGGTCAAATCATCCTGAAACAGCGTTTGGCTACAGAGGACGCTCCGGTGCATAACTGCACAGAGCAGGAATCAATGTATGTATGGATATAATTAAAAAAGCCGTACTTTAAATTTGTTCAATAATAATTGAAATATAAAAAAATAAAATGGAGGGGAAAACGATGGAAAAAAGAAATACGTTTTCAAGCGGACTGGGCTTTGTTCTTGCAGCAGCAGGCTCAGCGGTAGGATTGGGTAACATTTGGAGATTCCCATACCTTGCAGCAAAATATGGCGGCGGTATGTTCCTTCTTGTTTACATAATCCTTGTATTTACATTCGGCTACGCTCTTATGGTAGCAGAAAATGCAATAGGCAGAAAGAGTGGCAAGAGTTCATTGGATGCTTTTGCATCGCTCAACAAAAAGTGGGGATGGTTAGGAATTATTGCTACAATTATTCCTGCAATAATCTTGCCGTATTACAACGTAATAGGCGGTTGGATTCTCAAGTACTTTGCTGAGTATTTTATGGGATTGTTCAGCGGAAACTTTGGTGCAGAGGTTGCAGCGGGCGGTGAGTATTTCGGTGCTATGCTTGCATCACCGTGGACACTTGTTATTGCACAGACGATATTCACACTCTTTATCATAGTTGTACTTCTTATGGGTGTACAGAAGGGTGTTGAAAGAGTAAGCACTGTGCTTATGCCGATTCTTATTGTAATTGCGATAATTATTTCTATTTATTCAATTACACTTCCGGGTGCAATAGAAGGTGTTAAGTACTTCTTCATACCTAAAGTTGAAAACTTCAGCGTGCTTGGCGTTCTTGCGGCAATGGGACAGATGTTCTATTCACTATCGCTTGCTATGGGTATTATGATTGCATACGGTTCATATATGCCGAAAAATACTTCGCTTGAAAAGAACGTAGGACGTATTGAGTTCTTTGATACTCTTATAGCCGTTCTTGCAGGTGTTATGATTATTCCGGCAGTGTTCGCATTTGACTCATCACAACTTTCAGCAGGACCGGGACTTATGTTTGTTACATTGCCTAAGGTATTTGCATCAATGCCGATGTCTAATATAATAGGAATATTATTCTTCTTCCTGGTATTTGCGGCTGCTATCACATCTGCAATGTCACTTATGGAAACAATCGTTGCATGTGTGTGTGACCATACAGGTCTTTCACGCAGAAAGTCGGTTCTGGTTGTTGGTATCTGCTGCTTGCTTATAAGCTTGCTTCCGGCACTTGGCTATAACGTACTTTCAGGTGTAAGATTCTTCGGAAGATTTGACATACTTGACTTCATGGACTTCACTACAAACTCTGTATTGATGCCTATATGTGCACTTCTCATCTGTTTCTTTGTAACCTTTGGTATTGGTACAAAGGCAGTCGAGGAAGAAGTATTGCTCGAGGGCAAGTTCGGAAGAAAGGGCTTATTCAATGTTATGATTAAGTACATTGCACCGATTCTTGTTTGTGCAGTACTTGTATCATCAGTGCTTAGTGCGTTCGGAATCATCACTATGTAATTTTATAGCTGCAATTTAAAGGTGACAGTGGTTTTCATTGTCACCTTTTATATCTTAAAGGAGAGACATCATATGAAGAAGAGACAGTTTAAGGACACTGATAAATTTGTTTCAATCCTGGGTATGGGCGGTATGCGTTTTCCTACTTTTGAAAATGGCGAAATTGATGTGAAAAAAGCGGAACCGATAATTGACCTGGCGTATTCGCTTGGTGTT
>JAFODX010000106.1 GCA_017380475.1 Clostridia bacterium | reverse complement strand
GCGTTTGCCATATTTGACAGTACGAAATCTATAATTCTGTATCTTCCGGCTATGGGGAGTGCGCTGTTTGCACGGATGTCGGTTAACGGTGAAATCTTTTCATCGCCGGTAAGAATAATTCCCATTGTATCAATTTTCATATCATATTCCTTCCTTTTCATTTTAGCACAAAACTAAAAGTTTGAATAAATTGCTCAAATTGTGCTTTTAGGCGAACGAGCTGTACGCCGGTACGCGAGTGAGCACAAAAGTGCAAGGTGAGTGATTTATTCTGACTTTTACGCCTGAATCATTGAACCCTTCGGTATGTCTGCATTGTCTGCCACTTCTGCTCCGCCCTCAACAAGCACGATTCCGTGTGTACAGTAGTCTGAATTGTACTTGTTATCTGCAGATTCGGGACTTATGCCGACCTGTGCATTTTTTCCAATCTTAGCCTCGACACCGATAACTGCCTTTTCAATAACGGCTCCGTCACCGATAACTGCACCCGGCATTACTACCGAGTCTTTCACCACTGCACCCTTGCCGATTGTTACACCGCTGAAGATTACGGAATGTTCTACTGTTCCGTCTATCTCACAACCCTCGGTTACGGTTGAGTTGGTGATTTTTGCTTCTTCGCCTATATAGTGAGGCATAAGTGCATAGTTTCTTGAATATATAACCCACTTTCTGTCGTTTAAGTCAAACTTTGGCGGGTCGTCGATGAGGTCCATATTAGCTTCCCACAAGGACTGGATTGTTCCGACATCTTTCCAGTAACCCTCAAAACGGTATGCTATCATCTTTTCGCCGTCAGCGAGCATTTTCGGGATGATATTCTTACCGAAATCGTTTGCAGATTCGGGGTCACGCTCATCGTCTGTGAGGTATTTTTTCAAGACGTCGTACTTGAATATGTACACGCCCATTGATGCGAGATTGCTCTTCGGATTTGCAGGTTTTTCTTCAAATTCCGTTATTACTCCGTTCTCGTCTGTGTTCATTATACCAAAACGCTTTGCTTCCTCCCAGTCTACGGGCATAACTGCGATTGTTACTGCCGCATCCTCTGCGAGGTGTGCTTCAAGCATTTTGCCGTAATGCATTTTATAGATATGGTCACCCGAAAGGATAAGCACGTTTTCAGGGTTAAAGCCATCCATAAACGCAATGTTCTGATAAATCGCATTGGCTGTGCCCTTGTACCATTCGCCCGTCGATGCACTCTGATACGGCGGAAGAACATACGCACCGCCCATTGAACGGTCAAGATCCCAAGGGTTGCCGTTACCGATATATGTGTTAAGCTCAAGCGGCTGATACTGTGTCAGAACGCCGACCGTATCAATACCTGAATGAATACAGTTAGATAACGGGAAGTCGATAATTCTGTACTTTCCGCCAAATGGCACGGCAGGCTTTGCAACGTTCTTTGTCAACGCTCCGAGTCTTGAACCCTGTCCGCCTGCAAGTATCATTGCTACACATTTCTTTGATACCATAGTTATATCATCTCCTGTTTGATTTTTTTAATCTTTAATATCATTGCGCTGTTGCCGTCTATCGTAAGGCTGAGCGTGTAGTCCATATCGCCGTATGACTGCGCTTTTGCAGTGTACGTCATTTTGTTTATTTTTCGTGTTCCGCCGAACTCCGTTGAGTTGGAATGGAGAATTACCTCGTATTCACCGCCGTACGGAACGCCGAGTTTATAATTATACCTGTCAAGTGCAGTGAAATTCGCCGCAACAACAAGTAAGTCCTCTGTGTTTTTGCCTTTTCTGATATATGAAACAACAGAGTTTTCATTATCAGCTTCGTTTATCCACTTGAATCCGTCCCAGCTTTGCTCAAGCTCCCATAATGCCTTGTTTCTGACATATGTGTGATTGAGTGCTTTTACATAGCTGTGGAGCTTTTTATGTTCGTCAATCTCAAGCACGTTCCATTCAAGCTCGTCATCGTACCGCCATTCAAGGAACTGTCCGATTTCACCGCCCATAAACATAAGCTTTTTGCCCGGGATTGTCATATAGTAGGTCAGAAACGCTTTGTATGCGTCAAATTTCTGTCCGTAGTCACCGAACATTTTATCAAGCAGTGATTTTTTGCCGTGTACCACCTCGTCATGCGAGAGCGGAAGAATGAAGTTCTCCGAGAACGCATACATCATAAGGAATGTTAAAAGCGAGTGATTGTCCTTTCTGAAATACGGGTCCATTGACACATAACGGAGAGTGTCATTCATCCAGCCCATATTCCATTTGAAGTTGAAACCGAGACCGCCGTTTTCGGGCGGCGCAGTAACCATCGGCCACGCCGTTGATTCCTCTGCAATCATTAAGAAGCCCGTTTTTTCCGTACATAATGTATGGTTTATCCTCCGCAAGAGGTCCACCGCCTCAAGGTTGCCGTTTCCGCCGTATTTATTGGCTATCCACTCACCGTCGTTTCTTGAATAGTCACGGTAGAGCATAGACGATACGGCATCAACACGAAGTCCGTCTATGTGATATTCCTCTGCCCAGAAATATGCCGAAGACATAAGGAATGATATTACCTCGCCTTTTGCAAAGTCGAACACCATCGTGCCCCAGTCCTTATGCTCGCCCTCACGCCAGTCTGCGTATTCATAGCACGGCGTACCGTCAAACATACGAAGTCCGTGCTCATCACGCGGGAAGTGTGCAGGAACCCAGTCCATTATTACACTTATGCCGGCTTTGTGGCATTTATTTATAAAATTTTTCAATTGTGCCGGTGTACCGTAACGTGAGGTTGCGGCAAAATAACCCGTTACCTGATAACCCCACGAACCGTCAAACGGATACTCCGTTAATGGCATCAGCTCAATATGAGTATAGCCCATATCCGAAAGATAAGGGATAAGCTCATCAGAAAGCTCATCATAGTTATAGAAGCTTCCGTCGGGGTGCGTTTTCCACGAACCGAGATTGCATTCGTAAATATTCATCGGCGAGTGGATTGCATCGGTCTTGCCACGCTTTTCCATCCACTTTTTATCCGACCATTTAAAAACAGGCTCATCATACACCACCGACGCCGTACCGGGACGCAGTTCGCACCGCACCGCATACGGGTCTGAACGCAAATATACCGTACCGTCAGGCGCAGTTATTGCGTATTTGTATAATTCGTCCTTTTGTATATCACGGAAAACTCCTGTCCATATTCCTGTCTCTCCGAACGGAGCAAGCTCCATTCCGTCGCCCTGCCATCCGTTTTTATCGCACGCCACCTTAACAGACTGTGCGTTTGGTGCCCATACGGCAAAACGCCAGCCGTCTTCTGTTTTGTGACAACCCAAAAACTCGTAGCTTCTGTAGTTATCTCCGGAATTGAACAGGTATGCCTGAAACTCGCTTATCCCAAGCATTTCCTTATTTTTGCTCATGTGTTTCACCTCTTTGAATGTTACCGAAAATTCCCGTTACAGTACAGGAATTATATTATATATTATAGCATAAATATGTTTGTTAGTAAAGACTATAAGTAGATAAACTTTTTTACATTTTATTGGTAAAAATAACTAATTTCTGTTACATATTGCATTTTTTTGCAATTTATGATATTATATTAGAAAAATATCCCAACCGGAGGAAATCAAAATGATACTTAAGGATAAAACAATAAACTTTCTCGGAGACAGCATAACACAGGGTATCGGTACTACACCCGGTAACATCTATCACGAAATTATTGCAAAAAACTACGGACTTAAAGCCGCAAACAACTACGGCATAAGCGGTACACGCTTTGCAAGACAGCAGAACCCAACAGAAGAAAATCCGTCCTTTGACGAGTATTTTATGCTTCGTGCAGAAAAAATGCCCGAGGACGTTGATGCGGTAGTGGTTTTCGGCGGTACAAACGATTTCGGACACGGCGATGCACCGCTTGGCGAGTTCTCTGACAGAACTCCCGATACATTCTACGGCGCAACACATCTTCTGTGTCAGTTTCTTATAAATAAGTACCACGGCAAGCCGATTGTGTTTATGACACCGCTTCACCGTTGCAACGAGGACTGTCTTACAGGCGATAACAAGCCTGAACCCGTTGCAAACCTTGAAACATATGTTAATATTATTAAAGAGGTTACAAGATATTATTCACTGCCCGTATGCGATATGTTCGCAATTTCGGGACTTCAGCCGAACGTGGATGTGATCAAGAAAAATTATATCCCCGACGGTCTTCATCCCAACGAAGCAGGACACGAGGTTATGGCAGAACGTCTTGCTAACTTCCTGCTCGCACTTTAATGTCTGAATAAATTCAGACAGTGAATAAGTAATAGTGAAAAGTGAATAG
>JAFODX010000105.1 GCA_017380475.1 Clostridia bacterium | reverse complement strand
GTCATAAATCTTCTGGCAGGCGATGTAGGATTATACTTTCTGATAGCCATTATCCTTTACTCTCCTTTATCTGTTTTTCTGGATTTCTTCTTATTAAATAGGATTACATATCGAAGAACTCGATTGTCTTTGAATCCTTCTTAAGAGTAACGATTGCTTTCTTCCATGCAGCACGTCTACCCTCGTAACGTCCCATTCTCTTAAGCTTGCCGTCGTAATTCATTGTGTTTACCTTAGCAACCTTAACTCCGAAAACCTCCTCAACTGCATACTTGATTTCAAGCTTGTTTACAGTCTTGGGAACTTCGAAAGTGTACTTCTTGATTTCATTACCCTGTCTGTCAGTTTCAACCTTCATTGACTTTTCAGTAATGATCGGTCTCTTGATGATATCGTATGAATTCATTATGCATACACCTCCTCAATCTTTGTAACAGCGTCCTTTGAAAGAACGATTGCCTTATGCTTTAAGATATCGTAAGTGTTCAATGTACCAACGTGTGTCGGTGTTACACCCATGATATTTCTTGCTGACTTGTAGATGTTTGTATCAGCCTCTGCTGTAACGATAAGAGCTGATGTAACCTCAAGACCCTTAAGCAACGCAGCGATTTTAGCTGTCTTAATCTCGTCAAGTGAAAGTCCGTCTACTACATATACAGCGTAATCATTGTACTTAGCTGTAAGAGCTGACTTAAGAGCTATTCTCTTAACCTTCTTATTTACACTGAAGCGATAGCTTCTCGGCTTGGGGCCTAAAGCAACGCCGCCGCCTACCCACTGCGGAGCACGGATACTACCCTGTCTTGCACGACCTGTACCCTTCTGTCTCCACGGCTTCTTACCGCCGCCGCGAACTTCTGTACGAGTCTTTGTATTCTGTGTACCCTGTCTCTTATTTGCAAGGTGGTTTACGACTACTGTGTGAAGAACTGATTCGTTAACTTCTACTGCAAATATTGCATCTGAAGCTTCCATTGAACCGGTCTTCTGACCTTCCATATTATATAGAGCCAATTTAGCCATTATGTTTCCTCCTTTCCAAATACCTGAAATTACGCTTTAACGGCGTTTCTTATTGTGATAAGTCCGCCCTTAACGCCCGGTACTGCGCCCTTAACGAGGATTAAGTTCTCCTCAGCGACTACCTTTACGATTTCAAGATTCTGGATTGTTACCTTATCAACACCATAGTGTCCGGGAAGTTTCTTACCCTTGAATACACGTCCGGGGAATGAACACATACCCATTGAACCTGATACTCTCTGTGAATGTGAACCGTGTGACATCGGACCTCTGTGAAGATTCCATCTCTTCATCGGACCTGCGAAACCGTGACCCTTTGAGATACCGCTTACGTCTACCTTCTCGCCAGCCTCAAAAACGTCTGCCTTAATTTCGTCACCTACGTTCAAGCTTTCGATATCTTCGAGTCTGAACTCTCTCAAATATCTCTTGTTGGCTACATTAGCCTTTGCGAAATGACCCTTTAACGGCTTGTTAACTTTCTTTTCCTTAATCTCGCCGTAGCCAACCTGAACTGCATTGTATCCGTCTGTTTCAACAGTCTTCTTCTGAATAACTGTGCACGGACCTGCAAGGATAGCTGTAACGGGGATTACTTTGCCGCCTTCACCAAAGATCTGAGTCATACCAATCTTTGTTCCTAAAATTGCTTTTTTCATGATTTTCCTCCTTAACAGTTATTGGTTTGCGAAAAGCTGCGCAAACATGACCTGCATCATAACCCTTGTGGGTTACTGCAAATGTGCCGATTGATTATTTCTGGATAATGCTTATATCCACACCAGCCGGCAAATCAATCTTCATAAGTGATTCCATTGTCTTGGCACCCGGAACAACTATGTCGATCAATCTCTTGTGAGTTCTTCTTTCGAACTGCTCACGAGAATCCTTGTACTTATGAACCGCACGGAGAATTGTGATGATCTCCTTATCTGTCGGTAGCGGGATAGGACCTGAAACTTTAGCGCCTGTTCTCTTTGCAATCTCTACGATCTTCTCAGCGCTCTGATCCAATACCACATGATCATAAGCCTTCAACTTGATTCTGATTTTCTGGTTTGCTGCCATACTTTGATTCCCTCCTCATAAAATAATTTGTTGCACTCTGCACGACAGCTCGCGAAATTGTACACACTTTCGGGTGTTTCTCACCACCCCTTTTAAAAACCCGCCAAATCATTTGATTTGCGGGCCGTACAAGTCAATTTTCACCATTTCAGTACACGCTCTAAAGAGCGCACAGATATCCCAATACACGCAAGACACAGGTTTAGCGTGCATAGGACACAGACTTAATGGCTTGACTGCCGCCCGACTTCATGAGTCGGACAATCTCCATGGAAAAACCGGCGTTAACCTACGCCGCAACCTCCCACTTCATCGTTTGTCTAGTGTCACAACATAACTATTTTAGCATAACAAAGCGAAAATGTCAATCTTTTTATTAAAAAAATTTCATAAAATATTTAACAAATTGCAAGAAATTTCAAAACAAATTTTGTGCATTTTAACAATATGTATTTTTTCTATTTATTAAGGGTTTTGGTCTTGAAATTTATCTTATATTATTGTATAATATAATGTAGCTTAAATATGGAGGGAAAAATTATGAATATTCTTGTTACCGGCGGTGCCGGATACATAGGCAGCCACACCTGCGTGGAACTTTTAAACGCAGGCTACGACATTGTTGTTGTAGATAACCTTGACAACTCCTGCTTGAAGGCAGTTGAAACAACAAAGCGTATCGCAGGCAGAGATTTTAAGTTCTATGAGTGTGACCTGCTCGACCGCGAAAACCTTGAAAAGGTATTTATTGAAAACAAAATTGATGCCGTAATTCATTTTGCAGGCTTAAAGGCAGTAGGCGAATCAACACAGATTCCGCTCCGTTACTACCATAACAATATAACAGGCACACTTGTGCTTATGGAGCTTATGGAAAAGTATGATGTAAACAACATCGTATTCTCATCATCAGCTACAGTTTACGGAACACCGAAATCTGTTCCGATTACAGAGGACTTCCCGTTATCAACAACCAATCCCTACGGTTCAACAAAGCTTATGCTTGAGCAGATATTAACAGATGCCGCAAAAGCAAACGACAAGCTTTCCGTTACATTATTGAGATACTTTAACCCAATCGGTGCACACGAAAGTGGTGAAATGGGTGAAGATCCCAAAGGTATTCCGAATAACCTTCTTCCCTACGTTGCACAGGTTGCAGTAGGCAAGCTTGAGAAGGTTCACGTATTCGGTGACGATTATCCGACAGTTGACGGAACAGGTGTAAGAGATTACATACACGTTGTTGACCTTGCAGTGGGTCACTTAAAGGCGATCGAAAAGCGTGCAGATGAACCGGGTGTACATATCTACAACCTCGGCACAGGCAACGGCTACAGCGTATTGCAGGTTATAAAGGCATTTGAAAAAGCCTGCGGAAAAGAAATTCCGTACGTGATAGACCCCAGACGTCCGGGCGATATTGCAGAATGCTGGGCAAACGCAGTAAAGGCAAAAGAGGAACTTGACTGGACAGCTACAAGAGGCATCGAAGAGATGTGCGAAGACAGCTGGAGATGGCAGTCAACACATCCGAACGGCTATAATGACTGATAAAACAATGAACTGTCATAACGACAGTTCATTTTTTTATTTCGGCAAATTTTCATAATACCAGTCATCACCACTGTTTACACAAACTCTTACGTTGCCCACTTCACCTGAAATAAGGGTATCGGTGAGGCGTTTGCCGGAGAAATAATATTTCTCCACTTCGTTCTTATACATTCTTGTATAAGTAGAACGGCACTGAATCTCATCACCCGACGGCACAAACACCGTACACGGATTCAATGTGTTTACAAACTCTGCACTCGTGTTACATATAAAATGATGATTACCAAAGAAGTGATGACAATTAAGCTCGTTCTCTCTGTCCATTCTTGCAAAATCTGCAATAATTCTGTTCTGCGAAAAAGCATAGTTGTCTGCACCGTGATAATATCTGAATCCGTTATAATCAAGCATAAACGAAACCGATGTGGAGTTTTCATAATTATGCTCATTATTCTTTACAAAAGGATACTTATATACCTTTAGCGGTTTTCCGTTTTCGTAATATCTGCTGTTTAACACCTCAATCGTAACTCCGCCCAAATCCCATACATTATGCAGTTCATCATAAAAACAAAGCATAGTGGAATCAAGGTATCCGAAATTCTTCAGATAATTTTCCCGAGTCGCCTTGTCAGCAGTAACCAGTTTATCTGCTTCTTCCTGATTCGGTTTTTCTATACCGTACTTTTCAAGGATTTCATCCATTAACCCGTTATGGTCGCCATGGAAATGAGTGAGCAGATAGTAGTCTATATTTATTGAATTCTTTTCGAGATACGGAATAACAACATCACGTGCGCCGTCATCTGTAGCCGAATCAACAAGCATATTCTTGCCGTTGGGCAACATCAGCAGTGTAGAGTTTGCACAACCCACATCGAAGTTTACTATTTTAAACTCTGTCTTCGGAGTTTCTTTTTTTATTGTCAGCGTCTGACTTATTTCTGTTCCGTCGCACAGTGTATATGTAAGTGTATATACACCCTCTCCCAAGGCTTTTACCGCATCAGCATCAAGTGTAACATCTGCCATAAATGCTGTGCACGCATCATCAAGCGGTTTTTGTTTTATTTCAAAAGGAATCTGAACACCCGTGTCGGTTTTTATTCCTGCGAGCTCTTTTCTGTAATTCTTTAACCGCATCTGCATAGTTTTCGGTGCATCGCAAAAGTACAGGCTATTATTAGGTGAAATTCCGTATTCAAAACTCTCCGTCAAACCAAGGTTTTTTATATCTTTTACCAATACCAGCTCCCAGGGGGCGCAGAAATGCATATGGCTTACACCCTGTTTGAGGAAAAGATTAACAACCGACTTTTCGCTCCCGTGCGGAAATCCCTCAAACAACACCGCAGTTGTTCCGTCAGGATAAGTAATCTCCCCTTTCACAAGCGACTCGGTATCTTCGTGCGAATAGTTGAATTCTATCGCATAATATCCGTCTTTTTCTGCTGTGAAATCAACATCTATATAATTATCCTTTGATGCCAGTAAAAGTCCGTTTTCTTTTTCCCCGGCACAAAAATCTATAATCGTTTCTGAAAATGTTTTCATATCAAAAACCTCCGATCACATTATAATTTTAATATACCAAAACAAAAAGCAAATTGCAAGCATAGTTCCTGAAATGGTTACATATTTTCCGAAGATTTGTACAGTTTTTCCGATAGAATATTCCATAATTACTAAAAATTCCGATTGCAAACGCAACCGGAATTTTGAATCAGTTCATATTCTTGATATCAGCAAGATTCTTCGACTTTGTGTGAACAATAGGTTTCCACTCAACCTTCTTGAAGAATGCCATAAATGTTATAGGTATATACGTAAACATAAAAATCGGGAATGTGAACGTATAAAGTATCTTTTTAAACGGTGTTGTATATATCTTTTTCCACTCTGTAACGGTTGTTATTGCACCTATTACATAGAGTGTTGTATACATACCCCAAAGGCACGGGAGTATTCCGCCAAGAAGCGGACTTACATCCACACCTGCAGCAAGACCTGCTACAAGTGCCGTTAAATTCACAGCAAGATTGCTTGTTGTTATAATAAGCGCCGGCATAATATTCATTGCCATATCAAAGCACGAGAAACTGCTGCCCTTAAACATTCCTCTCATAAGATGCTTTCCGTAGTTACAGAACACCTGTATATATCCCTTCGCCCAGCGCATTCTCTGACGAACCGACTGTGTAAATGTGTTCGGCTGTTCATCAAACAACATTGCGTCCTTACAAAAACCTATCTTATAATCATTTGTAACATGGTCAACCGTAAACTCGATATCCTCTGTCAGAAGGAAATATTTCCAGTTTCCTATACGTTTTAAAATGTTCTTGCTGAACATAAAACCTGTACCCGATATTGCACAGCTTGTGTTAAGAAGCATACGCGGATAGTTAAGATACATAGACTCACGCAGGAACCACAACGCATAACCTGCCGAAATCCAGTTATCACCATAGTTCTTTGAGTTTCTGTAGCTTGTAAGTATGTCATAGCCGTCCGAGAAGCCCTTGTTCATTTCTTCTATGTAGTTGGGGTCAAGCACATTGTCAGCATCGAACACAAAAAATGCATCGAACTTGTCTTCGCCATATTCTTCCTTTATTTTATTCAGCATAAAATTAAGCGCATAGCCCTTGCCAACATTTACCTTATCAAAACGCTCATACACATTAGCACCGCAGTTTCTTGCTATTTCTGCAGTGTTATCTGTACAGTTATCAGCTACAAGGAATATATCCACAAGCTCTTCGGGATATGTCTGGTCCTTGATACTCTCAATCAGGTTTGCAATTACCGCCGATTCGTTACGTGCCGAAACAAGAACGGCAAATCTATGTTCTTTTACCGGCTTATGCGGTTTTTCTTTCTTTACAAACGGTACTGCTATATACAGCATCTGATATGAATAGCATACTATGAAAAATATCCATACCGCAAAATTAAACGATGATACAAATTCCATTTTATCTCCATTCCGTCGCACTCTGCGACCCAAACTCTGCCCTGTTCCCTCTACTTCATCATAGCAATTCTATCACAATTCATTGGTTTTTTCAATATCGATTTTTAACAAATAAATAAACTTTTCATATGCTTATTGTGGATACTATGTTCACATATGGAACGTCAGGGAAAATAAAGCTTGACAAACAATAGTAATTATTATAGAATATATTATTATATTATTATATGTAATTATGAGGTGGAAAAATGAATAACACAGATAAGACAATGGAAAAAATTGTTGCACTATGTAAAGGCAGAGGCTTTATATTTGCAGGCAGTGAAATATACGGTGGTCTTGCAAACACCTGGGACTACGGCCCGCTTGGCGTAGAGCTTAAGAACAATGTTAAAAAGGCATGGATGAAGAAATTCGTTCAGGAATCAAAATACAATGTCGGCATCGACTGTGCAATCCTTATGAACCCCGAAACATGGGTTGCATCAGGTCACGTTGGCGGTTTCTCGGACCCGCTTATGGACTGTAAGGAGTGTAAGGCACGTTACAGAGCCGACAAGCTTATAGAAGACTATGCAGCAGAAAATAACTTTGATATCTGCTGTGACGGCTGGTCAAATGAACAGCTCAAGGAATATATCGACGAACACGAAATCGTATGTCCGAAATGCGGAAAGCGTAATTTCACAGACATCCGTCAGTTTAACCTTATGTTCAAGACATTCCAGGGCGTTACAGAGGACAGCGAGAACACAATCTTCCTCCGTCCCGAAACTGCACAGGGAATATTTGTAAACTTCAAGAACGTTCAGCGTTCATCAAGAAAGAAAGTACCGTTCGGTATCGCGCAGATAGGTAAATCGTTCAGAAACGAAATCACACCCGGTAACTTCACATTCAGAACACGTGAGTTTGAGCAGATGGAGCTTGAGTTCTTCTGTGCTCCCGGAACTGACCTTGACTGGTTTGCTTACTGGAAACAGTTCTGTATAGACTTTTTGACATCACTCAATATCCGTGAGGACAGCTTACGTTTCCGTGACCACGCTCCGGAAGAGCTTGCATTCTATTCAAAGGCTACATCAGACATTGAATTTATGTTCCCGTTTGGCTGGGGCGAGCTCTGGGGTATTGCTGACAGAACAGACTATGACCTGAAACAGCATATGGACCATTCAGGCGTTAATATGGAATATATGGACCCTGTAACAAACGAGAAGTACATTCCTTATGTTGTTGAGCCGTCGCTCGGTGCTGACCGTGTCGTTCTTGCATTCCTTTGCGAGGCATACGACGAAGAACAGCTTGAGGGCGACGATACAAGAGTAGTGCTCCGTTTCCATCCTGCACTTGCTCCGGTTAAGGCGGCAATCCTTCCGCTTTCAAAGAAGCTTGATGAGGGCGCAACAGAAATCTACGAAAGACTTTGCAAGAAGTACAACTGTGAATACGACAATGCCGGTTCAATCGGTAAGCGTTACCGCAGACAGGACGAAATAGGTACACCGTTCTGTATCACATACGACTTTGACTCTGTTGAAGACGGTGCAGTTACAATCCGTGAAAGAGATTCAATGGAGCAGACAAGAGTTAAGATTGAGGACCTTGAAGCGTTCCTCGACGAGAAACTCGCATTCTAAAAATTGTAATAAAAAAATTCCCGGACACTCGGGAATTTTTTTATTACTTACATTACTGCTCCGCCTGCTACATTAAGCGACTGACCTGTGAGATACGCCGAATCATCACTTGCAAGGAAGAATGTGACATTTACCACCTCTTCAAGTGTACCGATTCTGCCCATCGGAATTTTTGACTCGAAGTACGGCATTACCTCCTCCGGCTTAATGTTACGCTTTTTCGCATAGCTTATAACCTGCTTATCCCACATCGGTGTCAGGACAACGCCCGGACAAATAGCATTTACCCTTATACCCTCTTTAGCAAACTCAACAGCCGCCGACTGAACGATACCGATTACACCAAACTTACTTGCACAGT
>JAFODX010000104.1 GCA_017380475.1 Clostridia bacterium | reverse complement strand
TTTGAAACCATATACGGCGGAATGTCTGAAGCGGTGCTTAAATACATCAGGGAACACTGCGGTGAAAAAATCACACTCGAAGAAATGGCGAAACGCTGTTTGTATAACACATCATATTTCAGCCGTGTTTTCAAGGAATATACCGGTATGACTTTTACGGCGTATCTGAAAAACACACGCATGGAAAAGGCGGCAGAGCTTATCAAGAATACCGATATGCGTATTGAAGACATAATATGCGAGGTAGGCTACAGTGACCGCACACGTTTCTCTACTCATTTCAGAGATTATATTGGTGAATCACCGCTGAAATTCCGAAAAAGTAAAAAATGAATACTTTTCAAAGTCATAAAAACCGCTTTTTTAAAAGCGGTTCTTTTTATATAATGAAAGTATAAAGGGAGGTGCTTTTATGGCAATGAAAATGAAACTTAACAAAGAACAGCTTATGGACAAAATATGGGGCTGTTGGGTAGGAAAGAACATTGGCGGTACTTTAGGTACACCGTATGAGGGTAAGCGTGAAATTCACGACATCACAGGCTTTGCATCAAGAAAGGGCGAGCCGTTGCCTAATGATGACCTTGACCTGCAGCTTGTATGGCTTGAAGCTATGCGTACTGTAGGACCGAAGTCGCTTGATGCCAATATTCTTGCGGATTACTGGATGAGCTACATTTCACCGCACTGGAACGAGTACGGTATAGGCAAAAGCAATCTTGAAGTCGGACTTCTTCCGCCTGTATCGGGCGATGAATTCCCGGTAAAGGTAACATTCACAAACCACCGCAACGACCCGTTCTTCTATGAACTGGATGTGCTGTTGCCTGATGGCTGGAGCGCAGAATATGGCAGAAACTGCTTTATCCGCCAGATAACGCCTAACTCGGACGATAAAGCAACATGGGAAATGAAAATAAAGGTTGGCGAAAACGTTTCGACGGTAAATAAGCTGTTTATAACTGCAACCGGAGAAGGACACGTTATGCCGGTTATAATACCTGTTGTGCTTTTGGGATAATGTAATATCAAAAACCGTTCGTTTCGAACGGTTTTTTTGATAAAACGCAATTTTTGCAATATAAAACGCAATTTTTGTAATATAAAACGCAATATTTGATATTGACAACTTCAATAAATTATGTTATAATTTTTTATATAAACTCAACGTAAATTTATATAGAAAGGAAAAATAAACTATGAAGAAGATTATAAGTTTATTAATCACTCTTGCCATGCTTATCGCGTGTCTTCCGGTAACAGTTATGGCAGAGACAACCGGTAGCTTTGCAGGAAGCGGAACATCATCAGATCCGTATAAGATTGCAACAGCACAACAGCTTAAGGAAATGCGCGATTTTGTAAACAGCGGTGACGGTAAAAAGGATGACAGAAAGTACTTTGTTCTTACAGACGACATTGACCTTGGCGGTCAGGAATGGACTCCGATTGGTTTTACTGAAAAAACTAACCAATATGCGTTCACGGGTACTTTTGACGGTGACGGTCACGTTATCAAAAACTTCAAGATTACCGAAGTACCTACATTTACTAATGCTACTGCAACAGGTATTTCGGAAGGAACGACTGTCTATTGCAATAACGTTGGTCTTTTCGGTGCTGTTCAGGGCGGAACAATCAAAAATCTCGGCGTAGAGAATGTTTCGATTACCGTTGAGAATAAAACCAAAGATAGCGCAACGGCAATAACTAGAGTGGGAGCGCTTGTAGGTCGTTTAACAGGAACAGTAACGAATTGTTATGCGAAGAATATAACATGCAGAAAGCTGGACAACTGTGCAGGAACGAATATGTCAGGTTTTATAGGCGTATTAAGAGGTAAATCAACCATAACTGATTGTTATGTAAATGGCTTTGATGTTGATACGGCATATACAAACATAATTACTGCACACGCTTTTGTTGACGCTGCTGAGGGTAAAAACAATGAGTCTGTAATTACTAACTGTTATGTAGTAAATGCTATAAAAAACAGCGTAACAAATTTTTATGCGTTTGCTGTAGACGAAAAAGGCGGCGACACCGCTGTTCCGACATTAAACAACTGCTGGTCAACAGCTGTTGATGGTTCGGGAGCTGTTGCATCGCATTCAAGAGGAAATCTTGGAGCAACAAAAGCAGGTGTTGTAGCTGCGATGACAGAATCAGCCGGCAGCACATATACAGTTGATAAAAACAAAAATGCAGGTTATCCGTGTCTTTCGTTTGAAAAGAAGGCGTTAGTTCCGGCTACATCTTTTGCCGGTGGTGACGGTAGATCTGCAGACACTGCATATCAGATTGCAACAGCAGAGCAGCTTATGTATATGCGTAATCTTGTAAATGATCCTACTACAAATGGTACTTATGCTAACAAGTATTATGCCCTTACAGCTGATATAGATCTTGGCGGAGCTGAGTGGGAGCCTATAGGATATGATGGTAATAAATACGATAATAACACTTACCGTATGTTTAGCGGTAAATTTGACGGTAAAGGTCATGT
>JAFODX010000103.1 GCA_017380475.1 Clostridia bacterium | reverse complement strand
CCTCTCTCACGAGGACCTGGAAAAACAAAAAGAAAATGGAAATCTTGAATAATATATAGCAAAAAGCTCCCTCGTGTCAAGGGAGCTTTTTCATTATTCTCTGTGCAGGAAGTCTGCAACAAACTGTTTTGCACATCTTCCGCTTTTTCCGCCGTAGTTCATTTCCCATCTTACGGCTTCTTTTTTGATTTCATCGGTCATTTCTATACCGTTTCTTTCAAGTAATACACGTACAATTTCTATATACTGTTTTGCATCCGGTGCCGGGAAGAACAAGCTTATTCCGAAACGCTCGGCAAGTGAGAGCATTTCCTGCTTGTTATCGTTTACATGTACCTCACCGCCGTCACGGTCAGCCCACGTTTCACGAATAAGATGACGTCTGTTTGACGTTGCATATACGAGCACATTTCCTGCATTTGCCTGAAGCTGTCCCTCCATTGCAATCTTCAACGCACGGTATTCCGTATCGTGACGTTCGAACGTTAAATCGTCAAGGAACAGGATGTACTTATGCGGTGAGTCTTCAAGCTGTTTTGTGAGCTCAGGAATCTTTGTTATCGCACTCTTGGGCAATTCAATAACTCTCAACCCGTCTTTTGCAAACATATTAAGCAATGCCTTTACAGACGTTGATTTACCTGTACCACGGTCTCCGAACAGCAATACATTGTTAGCAAATTTTCCGTCAAGATATGCTTTCGTGTTCTCAATGAGCACATTCTTCTGATGCTCCATTCCGACAATCTCGGCAAAGTCAACCTTGTCAGAGTTCTCAATCCCCTTAAGTTCTCCGTCGAATCTGAAAGCTATGTACTTTGACAGCAAGCCGTTGCCAAGCTCGCTGTAATGAATAAGCAAACGCTCCAACAGTTCTTCAGGACTTTCTGCTGCCGTTATACGGCGTATTGATTTGGTGTAGCCGTCATAATAGCCGGTATCGTTCCCCGATGGAGTGTACTTGATTTTAGTATTGAAAAGCTTGTTATATATAGTTTCAATGTCAAGCATTGCAAGCTTGCATAAATCGTCACCGATATTTTTTCTGCCACGTGCAAGCGTCGACAGAACATTTTCGTCATTTGCAAGCAATGTTGCAATGTATTCTCTCAGACTGTCGGCTGTTACGCCCTCCGTTTCTGCAAAGTTAACTATACCCCGCAAAAGCTCTGTGTTATTCTTTTCAAGTATCGCCTGAACGATTTTATCGTTCGTTATCTTATAAAAAATAAATAAATCCATTTTTTGTATATTCCCTTATTCTGATTTTTTATCTCGTGTCATCAGTGTATTAACTGCATCTCTTGGATCGACACCGTTATAAAGCACATTATACGCCTGCTCAATTATCGGAGTTTCCACACCGTACTTTTTACCGAGCCCATATGCCGCCGTTGCCGTATTTACACCCTCAACAACCATATGCACCTTTGTAAGAACTGTATTAAGGTCCATTCCCTTACCTATAAGCTCTCCTGCCGTATAGTTTCTTGAAAGTGTACTTGTTGCGGTAACAATCAAATCACCAAGTCCCGAAAGTCCTGCAAAGGTGTATATATTTGCACCCATTGCAACGCCAAGTCTTGATATCTCGGCAACACCACGTGTTATAAGTGCGGCTTTTGTATTGTCACCATACCCGAGACCGTCTGAAATTCCGGCACAAAGTGCAATTACGTTCTTTAATGCACCGCCAAGTTCAACACCGATTATATCATCAGAAGTATATACCCTGAACGCATCAGTCATAAACACATCCTGCAAAAACTCTGCAGTTTCAGTTTTGCCCGATGCCACAACAACAGTTGTTGGTATTCTGCGGCTTACCTCTTCGGCGTGTGACGGGCCGCTGAGGACCGAGATATCCGCCTGCGGTATTTCTTCCTTGTAAACCTCAGAAAGCCTTAAATCACCCTCAAGACCTTTTGAGAGGTTTACTATTTTCTGACCGTCCGACACAAATCCCGACATTTGCTTTGCCGTTGTACGTGTCGCCGGTGACGGCACTGCAGTAACTATCACTTCTGCACCGTCTATACATTCTGACATATCGTGTGAGCATATAATATTCTGCGGAAACTTTATGCCCGGTAAAAATTCCTTATTCTCACGGTCACGGTTAAGCCGGTCAGTTTCCTCCTGCTTCCACGACCACATATATACGTCGTTACCCTTGTTTGCAAGAAGCACTGCCATAGCCGTACCCCAGCTACCGGAGCCAATGATTGCTATTTTCACAGCTTATGCCTCCTTCTTTTTTGAGCCAAGCTTGTTTTCTGTTCCGTTGAGAAGTCTCTTTATGTTTGCTCTGTGACGGATAATAAGAAGTCCGCCAAGTATTACAACACATATAAATCTCGTTATATCAAAGCTGTCTGTTGCTATCATTACAACAATCTGTATTATAACAAACACAAGTGCCGCCATAACTGAACCCAATGATACATATTTTGAAACAGCCATAATGGCAAGTGCTATTACAAGTGTTATAAGTCCGATTTTCCAGTCAAGCAGGAGTATTACTCCAAGTGATGTTGCAACGCCTTTTCCGCCCTTGAATCCGAAGAATACAGGGAAATTGTGACCTACAACCACTGCAACTCCTGCAATATACATTGACACTGCATATGCACCAAATTTGATTGCAAGCATTGCTAAAAGTAATGCAACGACGCCTTTTAAAATATCAATCACAAGCGTGATGATTGCGTACTTCTTGCCCATTGTGCGTAGCATATTTGTAGCACCGGCATTACCCGAACCGCTTTCTCTGATGTCTTTACCCATTACTGCCTTTGAAATCAGAATTGATGAGTTGATACTTCCTATCAGGTAGGCAACGATGCCTACCGCTATTGTATAGAATAATCCCATAACTGTCTCCTTTACTGGTCTTTCTTACGTTCACGTATAATCAAACGTATCGGTGTTCCTTCAAAACCAAAGTTTTCACGTATCTGGTTCTCGATAAACCGCTTATAT
>JAFODX010000102.1 GCA_017380475.1 Clostridia bacterium | reverse complement strand
GTTGTTATTATTACACTGTCTCCTTTTCTGAACAGATTTTTATTAACAGTGATGCACGACTTTGTTCTGTCAGTGAACACGTCATCTTCATATACCGCAGTTCTGATTGGTGAATACGGTTTAAGATACACAATTTCCACCTGCGAACTGCAGTTTTTAAATGACTCTGCCGTTCGTAAGTCCTCTTTTTTAAGAGTTTTTCCATCAGCACTGACAGATATCACATTCTCAAACCCAACATTTGCCGGCAATAAAATCTGTCCTTTTGAATCCGGATACAGTATTTCTTTTACAAATACATTTCTGTCCTCTATCGCAAGCATTGATGAAACCTCATCGCACCACGAGTACATTTCATTTATATCATATTCTGACGGGTAATAACTTTGTGCCCGTCTTATAACTTCTCCTATATACACTCAACTTCACCTCTTTAATATTCCTTATATCGCCGACCGCCTCCGGATTTCCTCAATTCAAGTTCATATATAACAACATCTCCTGCACCGCTGACTTTAACAATATAACTTTCGCCCATTTCAAGCCGTACCGGACAACGATGAATATTAAGTCCCGGTTCGTTAAATCTGCTATGTTCTTTTAATTGACCGTTACCTGCAGCAGTAGAAACGTTAAACCATGCACCTTCTGACACCTCGGCACGAACCCATATTTCATTTATGCCTTTGTTATCAAATCTGTTGTCGTTGGCACGCATCAAAGTAAATGACCATTCGCCTGTCGTACCGCTTTCTGTTTTATACAGTTCATACTTATCAGCAAAATAGAAATCGTTACCGAACCTGAAGAATCCTGCAGCTTCCTTATTATCCTGTTTGTGCCACACTCCATGTTGCATATTATACACAAGAAATTCATTTTCTCCGTCAGACCCGCAAACAGACGCATAATAAGAACTACCGTCATATCCACCGACACCTTTAATGTATCTTTTATTAAGCTTATGACTTATATTGTAAGGCAAAGACCCGTTATAGATATAAAACCCGTCACGGCTCAGGAAAACCACCCCATCGGGAGTAACTGCAACGCTCCTCCCGGAAATACATCCTATGCCATCAATAACCGCAGGTGTGTAATTGTTTGGATTTGAACCGGAAACTATCATAATAGAATCAGACTTGAAAGCAATAAGGTCATTATTGAATGAACATAGTGCAGTAAATGCACCGGCAGTATCAGAGTGTATCCGGGCAGCATAACGCCTCTCTATATCCGCTGCAGAAAACGAGAATAAATCATCTGCCGAAGATGCATAAATCTGGTCCCCTGACGGTGACGTTCCCCATATTCTGCCATGATGCACCGTTATGTTATCAAACATTCTGGTACGTTTTTTTAAAGTTATTCCGGAACAGAAATATCCCCCGGACGTTAAATCCTTCATTGAAATTTCTTCACCGTTCTTATTGAATAACGAAAGCGTAACCTCATGTGCGCATCTGCCTCCGCTTGCTGTACGGATATTGAATCCCTTAATGACAGCTGTACATATAACATAATCCTTCAACGAATCTGTGGATATCATATCGTCGGTATTTAACGTATTATTACGTTCTGCACCAATACCGGGCTGAGGAATTACTTTTCCCGACTGAGTATTCCACATCTGACCGTCATTGCCTGCCTCGGGAAAACCTTCAATAGTCAGTTCATCGCCCACCTCGAAGTATTTCTGGAATATATTTTCAGTTGCACTCATCGTTGTATTGCCGTAGCTGTCATATCCGGTATAATCCCTGTAATCCAGAAAAAAGTCCCTGTTTTGTATAACATCACCGTCTGAAGTTGTTACACTGTAGTCATTGATGCCGTATTCATCATTATATACAGTTCTCAAAAAGTTCGTTCCGCAGGTTACTATCAGATTTCGCATCACCTTTCCGCTTTCCTCAAAGAGGTCAAGGTCTGCACTGTAATGATAAAGACACGATTTTTTTGTTTCGGGATTATAACCGTTTATTATATATACATTCCCTTTTCGTTCAATTTGCCATAACCAGTCAGATGCAAGCCTGAACTTACCTGATTTCAGGATACCGTTATAATAGAACCCACCATCATAAATACCCGTAACCCCGGTTATCTGTTTCACATTTTCAGAATCCGGTGCACAAACTGCTTTTATTTCCGTTGCAGTTTTGCATACAGTTTCTCTTCCGCCACACGGGGAAATGCACGGGTATTCTTTTGCAGACATATTGTGCATATCCGAAAACTCACTTCTTCCGCCTCTGCGAGTACGATTCAAACCGCCAAAATTATAAACTGACGTTTTATTGTTCTCTGACGATGTATACAGTCCGAATTCCATTACACATCACCTCACAGTCCGAGCTTGGCATGTATCTTACCACGCTCTTTTACCTTTGCTGACTGATACTCATAAGCCAGACCTGCAACATCGGGTGATATGCTGTACGAACCGTCAGGCAATCTGTACTCAGAAAGCCACGGCATAATTTTTTCATCAGACTCTATAAAGAAGCCTCTTGCTATTGCATTTTTAAGGGCTGTACTTTCTGCGGTTGCATTTGATTTTGCAATATCCGCCTGCAACTCATCAGCATAATACTCTGCCTTTATCCCCTTAATTGCGTTCTCGTAAGCATCGTTTACAGCCTCACGTTCATTTTCAATTATACGTTGTTCTTCATCGTGCTGTTCCTTACTCTGAGCATAGCGTTCATCTCGCTCTGCCTTGCCGGAATCTGATATACGTTTTACAGAATCGGTGTTCGACTTATACACGCGGTCATAATAATCGTTAGCAATATCATTTATTGTTTTGAGGTTTGAATCGAGTGTTTTGCCCTCATCGGTGTATCTGCTGTACGCATCCTTATATAAATCCGGAATCACGTCAGTTACCTTATCCATTTTTTCATTGTACGCTGCAATAGCCTCAGAAAGCACAGCACCCGAAGCTGTTGACACTGACGAATTGTTATCATTAAGAATTTTTCTTAATGCGTGTTCCGCCTCACGCTCATACTGTTTTTTATAAGCCTGATACACAACATCTGTTTGCGGATCATACGAAAAAGATTTACGGTTTATCACATCATTGAATAATTTATTTTCTGTAGCACCGTACTTTTCTTCTCTGCTTTTTTCCGCATTTTTTATACCGTTACTTTTCTCCATATCGGCTATCACCTGATCAACCTCTGACTTTTTAGCATACGCTATTCCGTCTTTTATCTCCGTTGGTTTGATTTTAACACCTGCAACGCTCGGATTTTCGCCATCCCAATGAACAATACCGCTATAGCCCTTACTGGAAACATAGTCACGTACTGCTACAGTATCGGGGTCCTTCTCTATCATCTTTACAACAGCACCTTCACCCGTAACAGTTGTATTTCCTATTTTTTCAGATTTTTTTCCTATAGTTTTTAATGTTTCTTTCACTGTATGACCTCCTCACTTTCGTACAAAGACTGAAAATCAGCAATCAGTCTCTCCTTGCCGTCAAACTGCATATTTTTGAGCATAATAATTGCAACATCCTTATTTTCGCCCGACAACACGCCTGACGACCAGAGCTGAAGTACAGTATTATTGATACTCTCTCTTGAATACGGATTTTCACGCTGTATAACAACATCAATATCAAACATCAGTTCACGGAATGTAACATTACCTTCTTTGAGGTCAGGTCTGTACATCATAGCATTTGAAAACTTAGCGAAAGACTTCTTGCCCATAGCATCGGAGATCCTATAGATTCTTTCGTCATTGAAGAACTGACGCATAAGTTCAATAACCATAAATACAACCTGTTTGAATGTGTCATATGTATCGCTTACAACTGCACGTGAACGTTTTTCACCTGCCTGACGCAAAGTTTCGATTGCCGATGCCGCAGTTACGCCACCGGTAGTACTTCCCTGCTGGAAATCACGGTTAGCAAGAATTTCTTTCAGTTCGTCCTTTTTAAACTCACGGTGTGACAGATAATATTCATTAATCGAACTGTGGTCAATCGCACGTATGGAATCCGTATCACCCTCGTAATGTACAACACTCTTGCTTATGTCACAGAATTCATCCTCGTTTATGCCGCCGTTACGCTTTGTAAGATACCTTGGTTTTGATGCACACATAATGTTCTCGGTTATTGCCGCATCAAGTTTGTTTATTTCAATTTGTGTAGACTTACCTATATCAATCATACCAAACCCGAACGGTGAATGTTCACACGGATATAAAACATCAAACACCACAGGGTACCTGCCAT
>JAFODX010000101.1 GCA_017380475.1 Clostridia bacterium | reverse complement strand
TGTTACGGTCTGTGACTGTTACAAAAAATGGAAAGAGCTTTCAGAGACAGAAGACACAACAATGATGCTTGAAAACCGCATAAATCACCCGACTCGTGAGATGCACAAGCTTTTTGCCGATATGCTCTTTGAAACAATCTTTGCCGGCACCGACATTGTCGCAAACGCTGTCGGAGGCGGTATGGTCTACGATAAGTGATACGGGAGAATGAAAAATGGAACTGAAAGAAAAATACACAATTGATGATTTAATTGCGATAATGGAGCGTTTGCGTCAGCCGGACGGCTGTCCGTGGGATAGGGTGCAGACGCATCAGTCGATTAAAAAGAGTATGATAGAGGAAACGTATGAGGCGATTGATGCACTTGATTTCGGTGATGATAAAGCGTTTGCAAATGAGCTTGGCGACGTCTTACTGCAGGTGGTATTTCACGCACAGATTGCACATGAGCGCGGTGCGTTCGATTTTACCGACATTGTAACCGAGATTTGCACAAAGCTTATCACACGCCACACGCACGTTTTCGGTGAGGATAATGCCGGAAACGAGGAGGAGGCACTCACAAACTGGGAAAAGAACAAGAAAAAGGAAAAGGCAATATCGACATATACGGGTATTTTAAAGGACGTACCGCAGTATCTTCCGGCACTTATGCGTGCTGAAAAGGTGCAGAAAAAAGCACGCGGTTTCGGGTTTGACTGGGACAACATCGACGATGTATACAGCAAGGTATATGAAGAAATAGAAGAATTAAAATCCGCCCAGACCGAAAATGACGAGGCGCATATCCGTGAGGAGTACGGCGACTTATTGTTCTCGGTTGTTAACCTTGGCAGATTTTTAGACACCGACCCCGAAACTGCACTCACAGCAGCATCAAACAAGTTCATTTCAAGATTTGAAAAACTTGAAAAAATGGCTGTAGACAAGGGACTTGATATAGCTAAAATGACACTTTCAGAGCTTGATGAGCTGTGGAATTGTGTAAAATCACAGTAAAATCGCCGAAAATTTGGCAAAAGTGAAAAAATATCACTAAAACTATTGACAAAGCGGTAATTTTATACTAAAATAGTATTGTATTGAAAATCAAATGGTTTTCAGATAATAAAAATAATTCAGGAGGAATAATCATGAAAAAGCAGGAGTTAGTAGCAGCAATCGCTCAGGAAGCTGAAATCTCAAAGAAGGACGCTGACAAGGCACTTGCAGCAGCAATCAACGCTATTTCAAAGGCACTTGCAGACGGCGACAAGATTCAGCTTGTTGGCTTCGGTACATTCGAAGTAAGAGAGAGAGCAGCTAGAACAGGCAAGAACCCCAGAACTGGCGAAATGATCAAGATCGCTGCATCAAAGGTTCCGGCATTCAAGGCTGGTAAGGCTTTGAAGGACGTTGTAAACGGCTAATTGCGACAATTGAACGATTACGTAATAGATGAGGACGAGCAGTATGTCTGTTCGTCCTTATTACGTATATGTGGAGGTAAGTTATGCGTATTGACAAGTATCTTAAAGTATCACGGCTGATAAAGCGAAGAAGCGTAGCAAACGAGGCATGTGACAGTGGTCGAATCGCAGTTAACGGCAGACCTGTAAAAGCGTCATATGACGTTAAGGTCGGAGATGTAATTGAAATCACACTCGGTGAGCGTGTGAACAAGTACGAGGTAACAGACATTTTAGAGCACGTATTAAAGGGTGACGCACAAAACTTATATAAACCGCTTTGATGTTCTAAACAGCAGTTCCCGAAAATAAACTGTATAAATACGGAATTTTTCGGAGGTGCGTTATGGATAAGAAACCGAATGTGCATAAGGAGCATACATTAACACTTATTAACCGTTCTGTTATGACTTTAACGGGTGTATCGGAGGTAATAGGCTTCACGGATACGGAAATTACGCTTAAAACATCGTGCGGTCATCTTCTGATTCGAGGTAATTCACTTAATATAGGAAAGCTTAACACCGACACGGGTGAACTTTCTGTAAGCGGTACGGTATCGCTTTTAAAATACAGCAAGGGCAAGGAAAAAGGCGGACTGTTCGAGGGGCTTTTCAGATGACGGCGGAGATGTATGCGTTTATATCGGCAATTGCGTGCGGTATGCTATCGGTAATTCTCTGGAACATAACCGAAGCATTGCGTAACACCATACGTGCAAAAGCTGTTATAAACGGGGTTATGGACGCATTATGGTGGGTTGTGACAGCGGTTGTGTTCTCCATATGTATGTGGGAGATTATAAGCCTTAAAATCCGTGCATTCGAGTTTATAGGTGTCGGAATCGGTGCGATTGTGTGTCATATCACGCTCGCACGGCCGATAAGATACGTCTGCGGTAAGATTTTTGGATTTTTTTTCAAAATTATTCAATTTATTTTCAAAATACTCTTGACACCGTGGACATTTTTGTATAAAATTTTAGTAGTAGAAAAATTACGGAAACCACATTTGAAATTGAGAAAGGTGGCACAAAATGATTCGCCTGAAAAACAAGGTTATTGACTATTACAAAAAGCATAGTATAGGAATCACGATTACGATAGTTTGTGTGCTTTCAGGTTGGTTTATCATAAACGGATTGATGCAGACTCCGGCGATAAACGCTAACCGTAAAGCAGAAGAAGAAACAAGAGCAAAAATTGAAGAAGAAAAAGAACGTCAGAAAGAGATAGATAATTTAACAACAAAGGTCAATACTGACGAGTACATAGAGAGAATTGCATCAGAAAAATTAGGACTCGTAAAAAGCAATGCTACAATTTTTTACGATGTATCCGGAGATAAATAAGCGTTTTGCGGATGCATCGGATGAGGATACCAGAATCCGTTAAAAATTAAAAGTGCGGATAAAATCATAGATTTTATCCGTTTTTTTTGGAAAAGAGTGGTTGTTTGGAAGAAAAAACAGATAAGAACATATTAAGAAGCCGTTTGTTCCCCGCAATAGGTGCAGTTATAGTTTTTATCGTATGTATGTGCGTACTGTATCTGGGTGAGCCGGTAGGGCTAAGCGATAACGGTGACTTCAGACGTGTTCTTCTAACAAACAATATTGAATACAAGGACAACGAGAATCATTATTACCTATTTAAACAGGACTATAAAATGAAACTCGAAAACAAGGACAACCTCGGGGCTGCCCTTATTTCGGCGTGGCAGACAAATGAGGAAGAGGAGATTTATAAGTCACCGCATTTCCTTATAATAAAGCTGTCAAAGGTAATGAATGTAATAGCAAACAAAGTAAGTTCGAGACCGCTGGAGGACTATAATATTATATATGTGGCATTACTGTATATATGTATGCTGTGCGTGGCGGCGTTTGTTATATTTACGTTCTTTGATGACTCAAAACTTAAAACGCAGATAGTTGTTTTTGCTGTGTTCATATTCATATTCTGCGATGCAGGGTATCTTTTGTATTTTAACTCGTTCTACGGCGAACCATTGCAGTATACATCGCTTATGATGCTTATTGCGTTTGGGTTGCTTATATATAAACGCCCGGGTGTGCCAAAGGTTATAGGCTTTTTTATAGCCCTGTATTTCTTCGCAGGCTCAAAGCTTGCCAATATCGCATATTCATTGATTGTTGCACTTCTTGCAATACTTATGATTATAATGCGCAAGGATAAAAAATTCCGTATAGGCGTTATTGTTTCGTCGGTTCTGTGTATTGTAAACATAATAGGTCTTTATGTTCAGATTCCCGACTGGATGGATAACGATACAACGTATCAGGCAGTATTTTTGGGTATAACCAAGAACAGTGACGACCCTGCAAGAGATTTACGTGAACTGGGCGTAGATGAAAAATATGCTGTGCTTGCAGGTACTCATGCGTATATGGATGAGGATGAATACCCGATTGATATCAAATCCGAAAAGTTTAAGAAAGATTTCTATGACAAGGTAACAAAGTTTGATATTGCGACATTCTATCTGAAACACCCCATACGGTTATTTGACGAAACTCTGCATGCAATCGAAAACTCTGCATATATCCGTCCGCCTGTTGTCGGAAACTCAACAACGGTTCCGATGGAATTTACGAACAAGTGGAGTGGCTGGTCAAAATTACGTGTGGCACTTAAATTTCCGTACGAACCATGGTTTGTGTTGTTTGCGTTCCTTGCAATAACATTCTATATGATTTTTATGAACGTGCTTTACGTTCATAACCATAAGACAGAAACGCCGCAACGTAAATATATGATATATGCAGTTGATATTCTTGTTCTGGGCTTATGGGTAAATCTGTTGTTGCCGATTATATGCAATGGTGAGGCCGATATTGCAAAGCATATGTTCCTGTTCACAAATTGTATAGATATTCTGCTGGCATTGGGAATTGTGGTGCTTGCAGGAATGAAGTTCAGAAACGGAATAAAGGTTGCGGTCGCTGCAGCGTTATTCGCAGGAATATTCCATATATCAATCCCGAAAAAGACGGTTACTTTCGGTGAGCTTTACGGTGAGCCCATTAAGTGGGAGATTGTAAGAAAGAATGATGACGGAACACTGCTCCTTGTCACAAAGGAGTGTGTGGGATTTATGCCGTTTGATGACAACTCCAACTCGTGGGAGGAAAGCGAATTAAGGGCATGGCTCAACAGTGAGTTTCTGTCTGAGTTTTCGGCAAAGGACCGCAAACAAATTGTAACAACAAAGAACAAGAACTTTTTAACCTACGACGAGCGTGGCAGAGCCGAGGGCGGAAACCATGCACATTATTGGAATTTTACACCTAATCTTGTATATGATATGGGTGAAACTGCATATCATAACTTTGTTGAGGACGAGGTATTTATACCGACACTGTCAGTTATGGACGATATAGGCGTTAAAGATGCGTACTGGGTTATGTGTCCGTACACGTCAAACACGTATATGTCAAGATTTATGAACAGTGACGGGTTTATTCTTCATACAGACGTAAAGAACGAAAAGGGTGTACGTGCGGCTATATGCATAAAGGAGGACTGACGTGGATAACTACACAATGCTGACCGATTTCTATGAAATCACAATGGCAAACGGCTTCTTTAACGAAGGCTATAAAGATACAACTGTTTATTTTGATATGTTCTTCCGTTCTGTGCCTGACGGCGGCGGTTTTGCGATAATGGCAGGTGTGGAGCAGGCGATAGAGTATCTGAAGAATCTTAAATTTACAAAAGAGGACATAGACTATCTTCGCAGTAAGTATATGTTCTCCGACGGTTTTTTAGACTATATAGAAAATTTTAAATTCAGCTGTGATGTATGGGCAGTGCCGGAGGGTACGCCGATATTTCCGGGTGAACCGATAGTTACGGTAAAAGGTCCGGCTATTGAGGCACAGTTTATTGAAACAATGTTGCTCCTGACAGTAAATTTCCAGACGCTTATCGCAACAAAATCAAACAGAATAGCACGTGCCGCACAGGGACGTGCAGTTATGGAGTTCGGCGCACGCCGTGCACAGGGTGCATATGCGGCAACATATGGAGCACGTGCGGCATATATAGGCGGCTGTGCAGGCACGTCAAATGTGCTTACGGGCAGTGAGTTTGATGTTCCTGTGCTTGGTACAATGGCACACAGCTGGGTTCAGATGTTTGATACTGAGTATGAGGCGTTTTGTGTATATGCAAGGAACTACCCCGACAGCACAACACTTTTAATTGACACATATAATGTTTTAAAATCAGGACTCCCAAATGCAATAAAGGCATTCGATGAGGTGTTAAAGCCTCTTGGCAAGCGTCCTAAGGGTGTAAGAATAGATTCGGGTGATATAACATACCTTTCAAAGAAATGCCGTAAGGCACTTGATGAGGCGGGTTATCCCGACTGTAAGATTGTTGCATCAAACTCCCTTGATGAATATATTATCCGTGATATGCTCATTCAGGGTGCGGAAATAGACCTTTTCGGTGTTGGTGAACGTCTTATAACCTCAAAATCAAATCCTGTTATGGGCGGAGTTTATAAGCTCGTAGCAATCG
>JAFODX010000100.1 GCA_017380475.1 Clostridia bacterium | reverse complement strand
GGAGGTATCATTGGTATTGTTGTAAGCGAAAATGACGAAAGAATTACAATTGAAACCGGTGCAGACAGAGTTAGAATTGAACTTGGCAGATGGGCAATTGGTTCCAAGTATGACGGCAAAGAAGATAAGCCGGGCGAAACTGTAACTACTCTATACAAAGTCGCTTTTAATGATACAAAGGGTGTTATCACAGACGCATTTGTTAAAATTGAGGACGGCAAAGTATATATAACACTCCCCGAAACCCATACACTCACAACATCTAATCAGGTAACGGCTACAATTACCGATAACGACGGTAAAGCTGTTAAGGGTGTATCTGTTACAATCGCAGACAAAACCACATCAAAGACAGGTACAACGGACGCAAACGGCAAAGTAACATTACCTGTTAAATCTTCCGGCGGCGGTGGCGGCAGTTCCAGACCTTCAAGCTCCGGCGGTGGCGGTGGCGGCGGCTCTTATGTTTCTACCACAGTAAAAATCGTTGATAAAGACGGTAAGACTGTAAGTGTTTCAAAATCCGTTTCCACAACAAAGGCAACTTTGACACTCCCCACAGGAAAGAAGCTCACGGACGATAATTATTATACTATCACCGTAACATCTTCCGGCAAAGCAAAAGCTGATTATACAGTAGTTCTCAAAGACAGAAGCGGAAACGAAATTACAGGTACAACAGACGCAAACGGCGTTGTAATGTTACCGGGCAAAAAACATTCTGCGTATATCTTTGGTTATCCCGACAGCACTTTCAGACCTGACGGAGATATGACAAGAAGCGAAGCGGCAGCAATCTTTGCAAGACTTATTGCAGAGGAAAAAGGCGAAAAGATTTCCGGCACATCAACTGACTTTAAGGATATTTCCAAAAAGGCGTGGTATGCAAGCTATGTTTCATATCTTGAAAAGTACGGAATTATTAAAGGTTATACAGATAACACTTTCCGTCCCGATAACAAGGTAACAAGAGCTGAATTTATTGCTATGACGGTTAGATATTATGACCTCTTTAATGATGTTAAGTACACATCAACATCTGTAAAATATACTGATGTTTCAAGCAGCTATTGGGCGGTACGCGAAATCGCTTATGCTAAAAATATCGGCTGGCTTAATGGCTATGCAGACGGCACTTTCAGAGGTGATAACAATATCACACGTGCAGAGGTTGTAACTGTTGTAAACAGAGCAACAGGCAGAAATGCAGATAAAGAGTATGTAAATGAAAACTTTACAAAGCTCAATCGCTTTACTGATGTTACCGATAGCAGCAAGTGGTATTTCTATGATGTGAACGAAGCAGCTAATGAACATATCGGCATTACTCACTCTGACGGAGAAACTTGGAGTAAGTAAGATTGGAGGTATAGCCTATGCAGGAAGAAGTTGACCAGAAAACCATAGCACTTGCGGTAAATACAACAAAAATGACGGGGCGAGTTCTTGCAAAAGCTATTCAGATGTATCTTCAACACCATAAGGATAAATCAAAGAATCCTAAAATTTATCACGGCAAGCAGACAATCAAACAGCTTATGAAACAAAATGCGGCGCTTTCAAATATTGAGATTACGGACAAAAATATCCGTTCTTTTGAGAGCGTCGCTAAAAAGTATAACATTGATTATGCACTCAAAAAGGACACAAGCGAACAGCCGCCCCGTTATCTTGTGTTCTTCAAAGGCCGTGATGTTGATGTTATCAATATGGCTTTCAAGGAATTTACCCAAAAGCAGTTAAAACACAAAGATAAACCGTCTTTGCGGAAACTGCTTTCAAAACTCAAAGAACAGGCGCAAAAACTCAATCAAAACCGGGACAGAGAAAAAAACAAGGACAGGGATATTACCTTATGACGATTGATAAAAAAGTTATTATTGCAAATGCACCTTATGTTCTGTTCTTTTGGCTTGGTGATAAGCTGGGCTATTCTTTAAGAGTTTTTGAGGGTAATAAAATATCAGCACTTATGAAAGGAATTGCGGAGCTTTTTAAGTCTCCGCTTTTCTCTTTCAATCCTATTGATATGCTTATAGGAGTTGTTACGGCAGTAGCAATAAAAGGCATTTTATATATACGCAGCAAGAACGCAAAAAAGTTCAGAAAAGGTATTGAATACGGCTCGGCTCGTTGGGGTACGGCAGAAGATATTAAGCCGTTTATAGACAGTAATTTTTTCAATAACATTTTGCTGACAAATACGGAACGGCTCACAATGAATAACCGACCTAAAAACCCGAAGCACGCACGAAACAAGAATGTAATTTGTATCGGCGGCAGCGGCAGCGGTAAAACAAGGTTTTTTATAAAGCCTCAAATTTTACAATGCTTTCCGGGTACAAACGGCAAAACGGATTTTCCCGTGAGCTATGTTGTAACCGATCCGAAAGGCACCGTAATAATCGAGTGCGGAAAACTGCTTGAACGGGCCGGATATTCTATTAAGTCGCTCAATACTATCAACTTCAAAAAGTCAATGAAATATAACCCCTTTTCATATATCCGAAGCGAAAAAGATATTTTGAAGCTGGTAAATACCCTTATTGCCAATACCAAAGGCGAGGGCGAAAAATCCGGCGAAGATTTTTGGGTAAAGGCCGAAAGGCTTTTGTATCAGGCATATATCGGATATATCTGGTACGAAGCACCCGAAGAAGAAAAAAACTTTATAACGCTTCTTGATATGATAAATGCCAGCGAAGCACGCGAGGACGACGAGAATTTCAAAAGCCCCGTTGATTTACTGTTTGAGCGTTTGGAAGAAAAAGACGCTGAACATTTTGCTGTAAAGCAGTATAAAAAATACAAGCTGGCAGCAGGTAAAACAGCAAAGTCAATTCTTATTTCCTGTGGTGCAAGACTTGCACCCTTTGACATTAAGGAGCTCAGGGACTTAATGGAATATGACGAATTGGAGCTTGACACTTTGGGAGATAAAAAGTCTGCATTGTTTGTAATTATTTCGGACACAGACGACACTTTCAATTTCGTTGTCGCTATGATGTATTCCCAGCTATTTAACCTTTTGTGTGATAAGGCTGACGATAAATACGGCGGCAGGCTTCCCATTCACGTCAGATGTTTACTTGACGAGTTCGCAAACATTGGTAAAATACCAAACTTTGAAAAGCTGATAGCAACAATACGAAGCCGTGAGATTTCGGCATGTGTAGTGTTGCAGGCTCAAAGTCAGCTAAAAGCCATTTACAAGGACAGCGCCGATACAATTATCGGTAATGCAGACTGTACGCTGTTCTTGGGCGGAAAGGAAAAGAGCACGCTGAAAGAGATTTCTGAAACGCTGGGTAAAGAAACGATTGATTTATACAATACATCAGAAACCCGAAGCAATCAGAACTCTTACGGCTTGAATTATCAAAAGCTCGGAAAGGAGTTGATGAGTCAAGACGAATTGGCGGTAATGGACGGCGGAAAATGTATTTTACAGCTTCGCGGTGTTCGGCCTTTTCTTTCAGATAAGTACGATATAACAAAGCACCCGAACTATAAATATACCTCCGACGCCAAAAAGGAAAATGCGTTTGATATTGAAAAATATATGAAACGCAAACAGCGGAGGGCAAAAATCAAACCTGATGAAGCCTTTGAGCTCTACAAGGTAGATATGCCCGAAGAAAAACAAGAATCGGTTGTGAATTAAAAGGAGGATTTATTTATGGCATTTTTTCAACAGGCAATCACAGTATTGCAGACACTTGTAATTGCACTTGGAGCCGGTCTGTGTGTATGGGGCGGCATAAATCTTATGGAGGGTTACGGAAACGATAACCCCGGTGCAAAATCACAGGGTATCAAGCAGCTTATGGCGGGCGGCGGCGTCGTAGTTATTGGTACAACTCTTGTACCCTTGCTGTCAGGACTGTTTTAATAGTTGGATAGCATTTTTGATAAAATCACGCAGGCGATAAATGATTTTCTAATCTCTCTTATTGAGGGTAGTTTATCGACTATGTTCAATGACGTAAACCAAAAAGTCGGGACGATAGCAACAGAGGTTGGCAAGACGCCGCAACAATGGAACAGCAGCGTCTTTTCAATTATCGAAAACCTTTCAAACTCTGTTATTGTCCCGATTGCGGGGCTTATTATTACATTTGTCTTATGCTATGAGCTAATCAGTATGATTATAGACAAAAACAATATGCACGACGTTGACACGTTTATGTTCTTCAAATACTTTTTCAAGGCGTGTGTTGCTGTACTTATCGTCAGCAACACATTTAACCTTATTATGGCAGTATTTGATGTCGGACAGCACATTGTATCAAACAGCGCGAGCGTTATAGCGGGAAATACCAATATTAACATTTCCTCTGCTCTTACGAACTTACGGCCAACACTTGAAGCAATGGGAACGGGCGAACTGTTCTTACTTATGCTGGAAACTGCCCTCGTCAGCCTGTGTATGAAAATTCTGTCTGTATGTATCACCGTCGTTATATTCGGCAGAATGATTGAAATTTATTTATATAGCTCTGTCGGAGCTATCCCATTTGCGACAATGGCAAATCGTGAATGGGGCCAAGTCGGAAGCAACTATTTGAGGGGGCTTGTTGCTCTCGCATTTCAGGGCTTCTTTATTATGGTATGCGTTGGAATATATGCGGCACTTGTCAATAGCTTTACGGCAACAAGTGATATTCATTCAACCATATTTTCTATTGCGGCATATACCGTTGTACTTTGCTTTACTCTCTTTAAGACAGGAAGCATATCAAAATCAATATTCAATGCTCATTAAGGAAAGGAGGATTTTTAACAATGCCTTATGTACCCGTACCCAAAGACTTAACTACGGTAAAATCAAAGGTTGCGTTTAACCTTACGAAACGGCAGCTTATATGCTTTTCACTTGCGGCAGTAGCCGGTGTCGGAGTTTACTTTCTCACAAGAAATGTTCTCGGCACCAGCGGCGCGTGTATGCTCTTAATTGTAGCAGCGCTTCCGTTCTTCCTCTTTGCTATGTATGAGAAAAACGGGCAGCCGCTTGAAAAGGTATTGAAGCAATATATAAACGCACGATTTATAAGGCCGAAAGTCAGACCGTACCGAACGGAAAATATATATTCGGCTATGATGAAACAAAGTATTTTAGATAAGGAGGTAGAAAAGATTGCAGGACGCAAAGACAAAATCAAAAAAGCAAAAACGAAAAATTCCGGCAGATAAACCACTTTCCCGAAGCCAGAAAAAGCAGATTGCGGAAGCTGTGAAAAAAGCGAAAATGCAAGGCAAAATTGCTATGAGCGCGCAACAGACAATTTGCTATAAGGCAATGTACCCGGACGGTGTTTGTCGTGTTACGGATAAGTTTTTCACAAAGACATTGCAATTCTTTGACATAAATTATCAGCTTGCAAGGAACGAGGACAAAAACGAAATTTTTGAAAATTACTGCGATTTTCTTAACTATTTCGACCACTCAATTTCTGTTCAGCTTTCTTTCCTCAATCAGAATGTAGATATGGAAGAATATCAGAAAATGATTGAGATACCTAAACAGGAGGACGAATTTGACGCTATCCGTACAGAGTATATGCAGATGTTGAAAGAACAGATTGCAAAGGGCAATAACGGACTTATTAAGCGCAAGTTTATTACCTTTGGTATTGAAGCAGACGACATTAAGGCTGCAAAGCAAAAGCTGGAACGCATTGAAGCGGATATTTTGGGAAATTTCAAAGCGCTCGGAGTTTCCGCAAAACCTCTTTCCGGGCTGGAACGTTTGGAGCTTCTTCACGGCTCTTTCAATGAGGGCACAAATGAGAAATTCCGCTTTAATTGGGATTTGGTGCATAAGACGGGACTTTCCACAAAGGACTTTATTGCACCGACTTCCTTTGATTTCAGAGACAGCAGGACGTTTAAGTGCGGCGGCAATTTAGGGCAGGTGTCTTTTGTTCAGATACTTGCGCCGGAGCTTACGGATAGTATGTTAAAGGATT
>JAFODX010000099.1 GCA_017380475.1 Clostridia bacterium | reverse complement strand
GCAGGCATTAAAGTCAGAAGTATCGACAATTTTTATGCTTGCACCCAATATTGATAATATTGAAGCTCAAGCAGAAAAGGCACATAAAAAAAACAAAACATTCTTTATTCATATAGACCTTGCAGAGGGAATCGGCAAGGATGAATACGGCATAAAATTTGCAAAAGAGCAGGGTGTTGACGGCATAATCAGTACCCGTACTGCACTTATAAAACACGCAAAGTCGCAGGGTCTGCTTGCTGTACAGCGGTTTTTTGTGCTTGACTCTCATTCTGTCGGAACAATTGTCGAATCTGCAAAGACGTCAAAAGCGGATATGATTGAACTGATGCCCGGAACGGTGACAAAGGTGATAGAGAAAATAAAAACAATCCTCGACACACCCATTGTTGCCGGTGGACTCATTGAAACAAAAGAGGAAATTGCAGAAGCTTATAACAGCGGAGCAATAGCGGTATCGACAGGAAGGGAAAACTTATGGAATTAAAAGATAAAAAACTGTTCCTTTTAGATATGGACGGAACAATATATCTTGACAACGACCTTTTTGACGGTACACTTGATTTTCTTGCCTACGTCAGAAAGAGTGGCGGAAGATATATCTTCCTTACCAATAACTCATCAAAAAGCGTTGAAAAGTACATAGAAAAGCTTGCATCGCTCGGAATAGAATCAACCGCTGATGATTTTCTGACCTCAACCGATGCGACGGTTTTGTATCTTAAGAAAAAGAACTATAATAAAATATATGCTTTCGGAACAGAGTCGTTCAAGGAGCAGTTAAGAGCTTCCGGACTCCCGGTGACCGATGAGCTTTGTGATGATATCGACTGTCTTTGTATGGGTTTTGATACAGAGCTTACATTCAAAAAGCTTGAGGATGCGTGCATATTGCTCGGAAAAGGTGTTGACTATATCGCAACAAACCCCGACTGGGTATGCCCGACGTGGTACGGGTTCGTCCCCGACTGCGGTTCAGTGAGCGAAATGCTCTATAATGCAACAAAGCGCAGACCAGCCTTTATCGGCAAGCCTGAACCGACTATGGCGGAGCTCGCTTTGGAAAAAACAGGATACCAAAAAAAGGACGCCGTTCTTATCGGTGACAGACTCTATACCGATATCGCCTGCGGTGTAAACGCAAAAATAAGTACAATTTTTGTGTTGAGCGGCGAGGGAACGCTTGAAGATTTAGAGAAAAGTGAGGTCAAACCACAATATGTTTATGGTAGTATAAAACAAATATACCAAGATATTGTGTTTTAGTAAAAAAAGTATTGAAAAATGCCCAAAAATGTGTTACAATGGTATATGTGAAAGGTGTACACATTTATGGGCTATTTTTATGCAAAGTTTGACTTTTTTTTAACAAAAAAGTCTTTACAAAGCCAAAAATTTAGTGTATAATAAAAAAGAAACCAAAACAAAACAAAAATAAAACAAAAAAGAGAGGGTTGAAATTATGTATAAGTCAGAGTACGAAATCAAAAAAGAATTATGTGAAATCGGAAGACGCATTTACAACGACGGATTCGTTGCTGCAAATGACGGTAACTTCTCGGTTAAGATTGACGACAACACATATTATGTAACACCGACAGGCGTTTCAAAAGGTTATATGACTCCGGATATGATCTGTAAAGTAGACGGACAGGGTAACCTTAAGGAGAAGAACGGTCAGTGGAAGCCGTCATCAGAGTTCAAGATGCACTTGAAGGTTTACCAGCAGAGACCGGACGTTAAGGCTGTTGTTCACGCTCATCCCCCGATTGCTACATCATTTGCAATCGCAGGTATAGCGCTTGACAAGCTTATCATGCCTGAGGCTATCATTTTCCTTGGTGCAGTTCCGATTGCACAGTACGGCACTCCGTCAACAATGGAGATTCCTGAGTCACTTGAGCCGTATCTTCAGGACTATGATGCAGTTCTTCTTGCAAACCACGGCGCATTGTCATTCGGTTGCGATCTGAACACTGCATTCTTCAGAATGGAATCAACAGAGTTCTACGCAAAGCTTCTTATGTATTCAAGACTTCTCGGCGGTGAAAAGGAAATCCCGTGCGGTGAGGTTAAGAAGCTTATAGATTTGAGAAAGCAGTTCGGCGTACCCGGAAAGCACCCGATGGAGAAGCTTTGCCCGGGATGTTATGAGGACGGCACATGCTCAATGTCACCGTCAGATGCCAACGACAAGTTCGGCTATGAATCAGGTGCAGCATATCATGGCTTCCAGCCGCTTCCGTCACAGCAGTGCTCATCAGGCTCATGCAGCTGCGGCAGCAACACTGATATGGAAAAGATTGTAGCAGAGGTTACAAGACGCGTACTTGAAAAGTACAACAAATAATAAGAGACTTAAAGGACAAGGGGCGGCACCGTTATGAAAACAATTGACGAGCTATTGTCACAAATTGCGAATAATACGGGCGCTACACCCCCCGAACCGTCCGTAAAAGAACCTACATATATAAAAGAAGAAAAAAAGACTGTAAAAAAACAGATAACCGGCACAAGACCGTATCTCACACTTGCACTCGCAAAGGAGATAGTCTACTGCGTTGAAAAAGGTGCAGAGGGTATGGGCATAAACGCAGTTATTTCTGTAGTAAATGCCGACGGCAGACTTGTGGCGTTTGAGGCTATGGATAATTCGTACTTAGCATCAATTTCTGCGGCACAGGATAAAGCATATACGGCGGCGGCACTTAAGATGCCAACCGAAAAAGCTCTTGCCGAATCACGTGGCGGAATATTTGACGGACTTTCAAACGGAAACGGAATTCTTCTTTTGGGCGGCGGTAATCCGTTATTCATAAACGGAGAGCTTGTCGGGGCAGTAGGAGTGTCGGGCGGAACAAAAGAGCAGGATATTGAGCTTTCAATGCTCGGTGTCCGGTATCTTGAAGAAAGATTAAGTCTATAAAGGAGGCAGCAAAGTGATAGATGAAAACAAAGTAAGCCAGCTTGTTAAAGACGTGCTTTCAGAAATGAATTTATCAGATGTCAAGCTCCCCACACCCCGTAAACAGCTTGGTGTTTTTGACACCATGGAGGAGGCACTTGACGCTGTAAATAAAGCATATACACAGTTCCGTAAATATAACAAGGCACAGCGTGAGAACATCATTAAAGAGATAAGAAAGCTCACACACGCTGAGGCTGAAACAATGGCAAAGCTTGCTGTTGAGGATACAAAGATGGGTAATGTATACCACAAGATTTTAAAGCATCATCTTGTGGCAGACAAAACTCCGGGTACAGAGGATCTTGATACACGTGCAATGTCAGGTGATGGCGGTCTCACACTCGTTGAGATGGCACCCTACGGCATAATCGGTGCAATCACACCGTCAACAAATCCGAGCTGTACGGTTATCTGTAACAGTATAGGAATGCTTGCAGGCGGTAATGCGGTTGTATTCAACCCTCACCCCCATGCAAAGAAGATTTCAGCATATGCAGTTGACCTTGTAAACAGAGCAGTTCTTGCAGCAGGCGGTCCGGAAAACGTAGTAGTAACAGTTGCTAACCCGACAATGGACACATCAAAGATGATGGTTAACCATCCGTCAGTTAAGCTGTTGGTTGCAACAGGCGGTCCGGGCGTTGTAAAAATGCTTCTTTCATCAGGAAAGAAAGCTATCGGCGCAGGTGCAGGTAACCCGCCGGTAATCGTTGATGAAACAGCGGACATCAGAAAAGCCGCAAAGGACATCATTGACGGTTGTACATTCGATAATAACCTTCCGTGTATTGCGGAAAAAGAAGTTTTTGCACTCAAAGAGATTGCAGATGAGCTTATACATAATATGCAGAAGCACGGTGCTTACCTTCTTACTCCGGCACAGACAAAGAAACTCGAAGATGTAGTTTTGGTCTGGACAGAGAACAAGAAGGGCGAAAAAGTCCGCACAATCAATAAGGACTGGGTAGGCCGTGACGCAAAGAAAATCATTGCACAGCTCGGCATAGACGTGCCTGAGGATATGAGATGTATAATCTGTGAAACAGACTTCTCACACGCATTCGTTCAGACAGAGCTCATGATGCCGATTTTGCCGATAGTAAGAGTAAACAACTTCGACGAAGCTGTTGAAATGGCTGTAAAGGCAGAGCACGGTAACCGTCATACAGCACATCTTCATTCAAAGAATGTTGATCATATGACACAGTATGCAAAGGCAATTGAAACAACAATCTTCGTAAAGAACGCACCCAGCTATGCCGGTATCGGCTTCAATGCAGAGGGTTGGACAACGTTCACAATCGCAGGTCCTACAGGTGAGGGTATTACATCACCCAGAAGTTTTACCAGATTAAGAAGATGTGTGCTTTCTGACGCTTTGTACATCATATAAGAAAAGGAGTGACAGATATGGCTATAAATGAAAACGAAATCGCTGCATTGGTCCAGCAGGTAATTAAGGAAATGACAGGTTCAGCACCTGCATCAGCTCCCGCTCCGAAAGCTACAGGAGCAGTACCGGCAACATCAAAGGCAGCAGTACTTACAGAACTCGGTAAGTTTGAAATCAAGGAATACCCCATCCCCGAGCTTGGCGACGATGATATCCTCGTTAAGGTAGAGGGTTGCGGTGTCTGCGGTACAGACGCTCACGAGTTCAAGAACGACCCGTTCTCACTTATCCCCGTAGTTCTCGGTCACGAGGGTACAGGTGAAGTAGTAAAGGTTGGTAAAAACGTAAAGGTTGACAGCGCAGGTAAACCCCTCGGCGTTGGTGACAAGGTTGTTACTTGTATGATATTCAACGACAACCCCGACATCACAATGTTCGACCTTAACAAGCAGAACGTTGGCGGTGCTGATGTTTACGGACTTATTCCGGATGATGACATTCACCTCAACGGTTGGTTTGCAGACTATATGGTAATAAGAGGCGGCTCAACTGTATTTAACGTAAGTGACCTTGACCTTGATTCAAGAATACTTATCGAACCGTGTGCAGTACTTATCCACGCAGTAGAGCGTGCAAAACTTACAAACATATTGAGATTCAACTCAAGAGTTGTAGTTCAGGGTTGTGGTCCTATCGGTCTTATCTGTATAGCAATTCTCCGTACAATGGGTATCGAAAACATCGTAGCTGTTGACGGTAACGAGCAGAGACTTGCGTTTGCAAAGCGTATGGGTGCTGATAACACTGTAAACTTTATGGAGCATAAGGGTGTTGACGCACTTGCAGACGCAGTAAAGGACGCTTTCGGCGGATACTACGCAGACTTCGCGTTCCAGTGTACAGGTTCACCCATAGCACACGCAAACATCTATAAGTTTATAAGAAGCGGCGGCGGACTTTGCGAGCTTGGCTTCTTCATAAACGGCGGCGATGCTACAATCAACCCGCACTTCGACTTGTGTGCAAAGGAAATCACACTCGTTGGTTCATGGGTTTACACATTAAGAGATTACGCAACTACATTCGATTTCTTAAAGCGTGCAATCGCTATAGGACTTCCGATCAAGGAGCTTATCACTCACAGATACGGTCTTGAGGAAATCAACGAAGCACTTAAGACTAATCTTGAGCAAAAGGGCTTGAAGATTGCCATCATAAATAAATAAAAGAGGTAACGTACTATGAACAAAGCAATCGGAATAGTTGAAATGTTCGGCTTTGTAACAGCGGTAACAGCGGCAGATGCAGCAGCAAAAGCAGCAGATGTAAAAATTATCGCAATTGATACAAACAAGCCGGCAAATGCCGAAACTGTAGAGGTTCCGTTAATCACGGCAATCAAGATACAGGGTGAGGTATCAGCTGTAAAAGCCGCAGTTGATGCAGCAGTAGAAGCTGCAAACACTGTTTCGGGCGTTATCTGCAGTCACGTTATCTCAGGTCCGACAAAGGACACACAGAAAATGGCTGAACGTACATCGGTTGGCCGTGACATTGTCGGAAAGATAAAAAACAACGCGTAAAGGAGGAGATTGCCAATGCAGGCATTAGGATTGATTGAAACAAGAAGTCTTACCGGGGCAATTGACGCAACTGACGCGATGACAAAGACAGCAGATGTTAAGTTGATAGGCACCGTAAAAATCGGCTCAGGACTTGTAAACGTAATCGTTACAGGTCAGGTAGCAGCGGTAAGAGCAGCAGTAGCGGCAGGAAAAGCGGCAGCAGAGGCTGTAGGCGAGGTTTACGCAACACACGTAATACCCCAGCCGGACGACTCGGTTGCAAAAATTCTTCCGTCATTCTATTAAGAGGAGGCAGAAAAATGAGCGCTGAATTTTCAATAGGAATGGTAGAGGTAAGCGGCCTGGGCGATGCGATTTTAATGCTCGATGATATGTGCAAGGTTGCAGATGTCACATTCGCCGCAACTGAAAGAAAGCTGGGCGGCAGACTTGTTACAATAGTAGTAACGGGCGAGCTTACAGCAGTAAAAGCGTCAGTAGACGCAGGTGTGAAGCGTGCACAGGAGCTTGGAAGCTACAAGGCTTCAAGAGTAATAGCACGTCCGCACAATGAAATACTTCCGTACTTGCATCTTGACAAGAAAGCGAAAAAGCCGAACTCAGAAACGGCGGCAACATATGTGGGACCGGTAAAAGAAGAAAAGAAAGCACCGGCAAAGAAAACCACTGCAACAACCGCTAAACGCAAGAGCACAGCAAAGAAAACGGAAAACAAATAAACCGAATTAAAACGCAAAGCGTTTTAAGATAAAAAACAATATTCACAATGTTAATTAGGGCAAAAAGCCCGGAAAGAAATAGGAGGAACAAAAAATGGCAGTAGAAGCATTAGGTATGGTTGAGACAAGAGGTCTTGTAGCAGCAATCGAGGCAGCAGATGCAATGGTAAAGGCAGCTAACGTTACACTTATCGGAACAGAGAGAATCGGTTCAGGTCTTGTAACAGTAATGGTTAGAGGCGACGTTGGTGCAGTTCAGGCAGCTACAGACGCAGGTTCAGCAGCAGGTGCAAGACTTGGTGAGCTTGTATCAGTACATGTTATCCCGCGTCCGCACGGCGATGTTGAAAAGATTTTGCCGACAGTTTAATAGAATAAATACGTTGCAGATATGCGCCTTTTCGGGCGTGTATCTGCACATCTATTAAGCAAACAACTAACAGGAGGGAACTAATCGTGGCATCATTAGAAGAATTGATTACTAACGCGGTTGTTGAAACACTAAAGAAGAAAGAGTCAGAAGACGTTATCAAAATAGGAGTTTCTGCAAGACACGTGCATCTGTCCCAGAAGGATTTGTATGCTCTTTTTGGCGAGGGCTATGAGCTTCACAAGAAGAAAGAGCTTATGGGCGGTCAGTGGGCAGCAGAGGAATGTGTAACAATCGTAAGCCCGAATCTTCGTTCAATTGAGAATGTAAGAATTTTGGGACCGGTAAGAAAAGAAAGCCAGATAGAGGTATCAAGAACAGATACTTTCAAACTTAAAATCAGCCCGCCGGTACGTCCTTCCGGAGAACTAAAGGGTTCTGCACCCATGGCAATGGTAGGTCCTAAGGGAAGTATTTTCCTTAACGAGTGTTGCATCATCGCAAACCGTCACATCCACCTTCCGCCGTACCTTGCAGAAAAATACGGTGTAAAGGACAACGACCTTGTTGATGTAGAGGTTGAGACCGGTAAGCCGACAAGATTCTTTAATGTCCAGGTTCGTGTGCACGAAAGCTTTACGCCCGAAATGCATATCGACACAGACGATGCGAATGCCTGCGCGCTTAAGACAGGTGACATAATAAAGATATTGGCTAAATAATGTTCGTAAAGGGTGAAACATTATGATAATTGGTAGAGTTTACGGAAGCGTAGTTTCAACTCATAAGCTTGAATCGCTTATCGGTTGCAAATTTATGCTTGTTCAGTGCATAGAAAAAGGCAAACTCGTTGACAAGTACCTTGTAGCTGTTGATAACGGCATTGGCGCAGGTATCGGCGAGGATGTTATT
>JAFODX010000098.1 GCA_017380475.1 Clostridia bacterium | reverse complement strand
CTAACGTATCGGCAAGAATCGGAATAAGTCTTTCGTCAATTTCAAGCGCAAGCACTTTTTTTGCACGTTTTGCAAGCTCATTTGTAAGCACTCCGAAACCCGGTCCGATTTCGATTACGCCGCTATCGTCAATTTCTGCGGCTATCGCAATCTCTTCAAGAACATCCTGCGATGAAAGAAAGTTCTGACCGAGTCCTTTTTTAAATACGAACCCATATTTTGATGCTATTCTTTTAATCACTGACGGTGATATAAAATCCATATATTACTCCTTAAAATCCGCCTCAAACGGTGCTTTTATTTCAATCTGCTTTCCGTTAAGATACGCCAGACTGCTGTCTCGGTCAAATCCGAGTATCAGCCTTGTGCTGTATAACGCCTGACGAAACTTTTGTCCACCTCCGCCGTATTTGGTATCACCCGCCAACGGACACCCGATACCTGCAAACTGTGTGCGTATCTGATGCGTTCTGCCTGTGTGAAGCTCTATCTCCACAAGATTCAGACCGTTCTTCTCTGATAACACCCGATAATCAAGTGATGCTGTCTTTCCATCGTCTGAAACCTTTGTAACCTTATCCTCACGCAAAAGCTTGTTTTCAAGATGCCCTGATGCTTCTAATTTGCCGGTAACAATTGCAGTATAGAACTTTCTGATTTTCCGCAGCTTTATGCTCTCGTTCACTTCACGCAATGCTCTTGCATTCTTTGCCGCAATCACAAGTCCTCCGGTATTCCGGTCAAGACGGTTACAGAGTGCAGGCTTAAATGTCTGCTCATTTTCGGGTGAATATTCACCTTTATCGTAAAGGTAGCTTTTCACCATATCAATAAGCGTATCACCGTTGCTGTTTTCGTCTGCGTGCGACAAAACACCTACAGGCTTATCTGTAACAAGAATGTTTTCATCCTCATACGCAATGCCGAATATCGGTTTTACATATCTGAAGTTTTTTTCCGTCTCAAAAAACTCATCCGAAAAATACAGTGTCACAACATCGCCCGACGCCACAAACACCGCCCCATCCTTTCTATGCTTTCCGTTAACTCTTACGCAGTTTTTACGCAAGCCTTTATAAAGCATCGACTTTGGCAGTTTCGGCATAAGCTTTGTTATAAACTTATCAAGTCTCTGACCTGCATCGTTTTCGGTTACGGTAAATTCACGCATTTATCTTGCGACCATTGCCGCACCGATAATACCTGCGTCATTGAAAAGCTTTGCCGATACTATCTCAGTTTTCTTCATATGCTTGTTGTAATCATTTTTCTCTACATACTCACGAACAGGGCCTACAAGATACTCACCCTCACGGCTGATACCGCCGCCTATACAAATCATTTCAGGCTGGAATATATTAACAAGATTTGCTATACCTTCTGCAACATAAACTACATACTGGTCAACAACTGCCTGTGCAGCCTTATCGCCTGCCTTTGCCGCATCAAATGAAGTTCTGCCTGTAACAGCACCTTCCTTTTTCGCAAACTCGTGCATAAGACTGTCGGGGTTCTTTTCCATTGCACGCTTTGTATCTCTTATAAGTGCAGTAACCGATGCATATGCCTCCCAGCATCCCTTTCTTCCGCAGGTACATTCCTCGCCGTTCATTTCTATAACGATATGACCTACCTCACCTCCTGCGCCGTTAAAGCCGTGAATCATCTTTTTATCCTGAATCACGCCGCCGCCTACGCCTGTGCCGAGTGTAACAAAAATAAAGTTATCCACCTTATCTTCATATTCCACATACTCACCCATTGCCGCACAGTTTGCATCATTATCCACTGAAACCGGCAAGCCGGTAAGCTTTGTAAGCTCATCTGCCAACGGGAACATATCCATTTTAAGGTTGTTTGTATAAACAACAATACCGTTATCAAAATCAATTGAGCCGGGGCTTCCGATACCTACACCCTTAATATCCGAAACAGCAATACCCTGCTCCTTTGCAAGCTTTTCTATGAGCATTGCCATATCCTTTACAATTTCAATCGCCTCACGCTCATTAAGTGTAGGTGTTGATGCCTGACGGATAATTTTTCCATCCTCTGACACAAGACCTACAGCAATGTTTGTACCGCCTAAATCTATACCAATATACATAATCTTTACCTCCAAAAAATAATTATATATGATTATATCATATTCTACGCAAAAAAGCAATTATTTTTCAACAAAAAATTACGCTTTTCATACCGGATATTGACTTGATTTTCAAATTATGTTACAATGTAAAAAAACAAGAGGAGAATGACAATGGACTACAGTGCAATAAAACTTACTGCGCCCATAAAAGATTACCTGTGGGGCGGAAGAAGACTTATAACAGACTTTGGTAAAACAACAGACAAGGAAAAGGCGGCAGAGAGCTGGGAGCTCTCGACTCATCCCGACGGCGAAAGCATCGTAGCAGACGGTAATTTTGCAGGTATGACGCTTTCTCAATACATAGAAAAAAACGGCGGCACAGAGTGCATCGGCAGCCGTGCGGCAGGATTTGATTTCTTCCCCATTCTTATAAAGCTTATTGATGCAAAAGATAACCTTTCAATTCAGGTACACCCCGATGATGAATATGCATTGCGTGTTGAGGGTGAATACGGAAAAACCGAGATGTGGTATATTGTTGACTGCGAACCCGATTCATTCCTTTACTACGGTGTCAACCGTGAGGTTACAAAAGACGAATTCAGAGAACGCAAAGAGAACAACACACTGCTTGAAATTCTTAACAAAGTACCCGTCAAAAAAGGTGATGTATTCTTTATGCCCTCAGGTACAATCCACGCAATCTGCTCAGGAATTCTGATTTGCGAGGTTCAGCAGAACTCAAACACAACCTACCGTGTTTACGATTACGACCGCAGGGGTGCAGACGGAAAGCCCCGTGAGTTGCATATTGAAAAGGCGATTGATGTATCACAGCTTACGCCATCAGTTATCGAAGATACCAAAGACAGTAACGTACTTGCAAAGTGTGAATATTTTACGGTTGAAAAGATTGTATGTGACGGTGATGCAGAGTTTACGGTTGATAACGGTTGTTTCCGTTCCCTGACCGTAACCGACGGAAACGGAACACTCACTCTTAACGGAATAACCACAAGCGTCACCAGAGGCGAAACGGTATTTATTCCTGCACAAACTGCAACCGTTACATTAAACGGTGATTTCGAAGCTATTCTTGCATATGTGTAATATAAAATGCATACCATCTAATGAGGTGGTATGCATGAATTTTATATGGAGCTTTATGGTTATAGTTTCAATTATAACCGCAATTATAACAGGACGTGTTGATGAAACGGTAAACGCTGTTTTTGAGGGTGCATCAACCGCCGTATCAACACTTATATCGTTTGCAGGAGCTATGTGTTTCTGGACTGGCATAATGAAAATCTCAGAAAAAAGCGGCGTATCAAATCTGATATGCCGCTTTATTGCACCTGTTGTAACAAGGCTTTTTCCCGACAGTTCCGAAACTGCACGCCGTTATATTTCAATGAATATAACGGCAAATATGCTCGGTATGGGCAATGCCGCAACGCCTATGGGTATGCTTGCTGCCCAGACCCTTGATGAAGAAAACCCGCATCCCGAAAAACCGTCAGGCAATATGTGTATGCTCGTCACGCTTAACACAACCTCGTTCCAGCTTATCCCGTCAACCATAATTGCATTGCGTGCCGCCGCAGGCTCTCTTGACCCGACCTCAATTATTCTTCCCGTATGGCTTACCTCTGCATTTGCCGTATGCGTAGGTATTTTGTCAGTAAAGGTTATAGGACAGTTTTACAGGGACACATAAAAAAGAGGCTTACGCCTCTTTTTAATCTTTTTTGCTTCCCTCGTGCATTGATTTATGGAATGACGCACAGTCAAACTCACGCACAGACTCAGGTAAGCCAAGGTCGATACCTGTCTTTTCGCTGTAGTCCTTTAACGCTGCGTGGATTGCCTGTTCTGCCAGTACCGAGCAGTGTATTTTTGCCGGCGGGAGTCCGTCAAGTGCTTCCATAACGGCTCTGTTTGTAAGCTGTAATGCTTCTTCAACAGTTTTACCCTTAACAAGCTCCGTTGCCATTGAGCTTGTGGCAATTGCCGCACCGCAACCGAATGTCTTGAAAGATACATCCTCAATTATTCCGTTTTCAATTTTCATATATATCTTCATTATGTCACCGCAAGTAGCGTTACCAACCTCACCGACAGCATTCGCATCGGCAAGCTTACCAACGTTTCTCGGATTTTCAAAATGGTCCATTACTTTTTCGCTGTACATTTTAATTATTTCCTTTCGCTTTTTATAGATTATATCAAAGTTTGAATAAATTGCTCAGATTGTGCTTTTAGGTGAACGAGCTGTACACAGGTACACGAGTGAGCACAAAAGTGCAAGATGAATGATTTATTCAGACTTTCTTAGTAAACGACTCTAACTTACCCTCCTCAAATGCCTCATACATCGGCGACATATTACGCAGTCCCGTTATAATTTTCGGCATTTCTTCAAGAACATAATCAACCTCTTCTATAGTTGTGTCCTCGCTTACGCTGAATCGGATTGAGCCGTGAGCAATCTCGTGCGGCACACCTATAGCCAGAAGAACGTGAGACGGGTCAAGTGAACCCGATGCACAGGCACTTCCGCTTGATGCGCATATGCCTTTCATATTAAGACGCATAAGTATTGCCTCGCCCTCTACGAACTCATATGAAAAGTTTACGTTATTGCATAAACGTCTCTCGTCTGTCGGGCCGTTGAGTTTGATGTAATCAATTCTGTCACGAATACCATTTATAAGTCTGTCACGCATTTCTTTCATATGCGCCATATTCTTATCAATATCAGCTACTGCAATATCAAGTGCCTTTGCAAGACCTGCTATACCTGCAAGATTCTCTGTTGCTGCACGTTTACCTCTTTCCTGACCGCCGCCGTGAATCAGGTTATCAATTCTTGTGCCGTTTTTGATATACAGCATTCCGACACCCTTGGGGCCGTGGAACTTGTGCGCACTCAGCGACAGCATATCAACGCCAAGCTCTGTTACGTTAACCGGCACGTGACCGATTGCCTGAACTGCATCTGTATGAAACGCAACCTTGTGCTTTTTGGCAACCCCGGCAATCTCCTTTATCGGCTCAACAGTTCCGATTTCATTGTTTGCCATCATTACCGAAATGAGTATTGTATTTTCCTTTATTGCCGATTCAACCGCCTCAGGTGATACAACACCGAACTCATCAACATCAAGATAAGTTACTTCAAAGCCGTGCTTTTCCAAAAACTCGCAAGCTCCCAGAATTGCGTGATGCTCAATCTTTGTTGTGATTATGTGATTACCCTTACGCTTGTTTGCAAACGCATAACCTTTTATTGCCCAGTTATCAGCCTCACAGCCTGATGCTGTGAAATATACTTCGTTCGCGTTTTTTGCGCCTATATTTTTTGCAACGCTTTCTCTCATTTTTATG
>JAFODX010000097.1 GCA_017380475.1 Clostridia bacterium | reverse complement strand
TCGAGATGAGCGAGGAACTGTTTGCAGACGATATCAAGTCAATCGAAAAGGTTGAACGCAAGATTGTTTCAGATTTAAGAAGTGTGCTTGGCATAGGTGCAAAGGTACACCTTGTAAATCCGAAAACCATAGCAAGAAGCGAAGGTAAAGCTAAGCGAGTAATTGATAACCGTAATCTGTAAGTCTGAATAAATCACTCATCTTGCACTCTTGTGCTCATTCGACTGAAAGCACAATCTGAGCAATTTATTCAAACTTTGGTATAGAATGTGCTTTTAGCACAGAAAGGAAGTAATATTATGTTAAAGCAAATTTCTGCATTTGTTGAAAACAAACCGGGACGTCTTATGGAAATTCTTCAGGCTCTTGCCGATGCAAAAGTTGACCTTAAAGCACTTTCGCTTGCTGATACTACGGATTTCGGTGTAATCAGAATGATAGTCAGCGATAATGAGCTTGCAAAGAAGGTTCTTAAAGAGGACGGTGTAGTTGTAAGAATTACGGATATAACTGCAGTAGCAGTTCCGGATGAACCGGGTGCGTTGCTTGATGCACTTAAAATCTTAAGCGATAACGGTGTTGCTATAGAATATATGTACGCATTTGGTGAAAAACTTGGAAATTCTTCTGTTATTGCAATAAGAACAGAAGACCCCGAAAGAACCGAACAGGTTTTAAGAAATGGTGGAATAGTTATTCCGTCGGATTCGGAAATCGAAAAAATGTAATTACGGAGGTGTGCTTCAATTCGGTGAAAAAATTCACTCATTGAGCACACTTTTTTGTTAAGGAGTACAAAATGAAAAAATTATCTTTGGTATTTTTTGTATCGCTATTGTTAAGCATCTTCTTGTGTAACTGTGCGAACTCTCAGGAACAGAACACAACGGTAAAACTTCAGATTGATAATCCGGTTATGACCGTAAACGGAATCGAAAAAGAAATCGATCCCGGGCAGGGAACGACACCTGTTATTGTTGACGACCGTACTCTTGTACCGATTCGTGCAGTAGTTGAGTCGTTTGGAGGTTCGGTTGACTGGGACGCTACAACAGAAACTGCGATTCTTACAATGGGCAATAACACTTTGCACCTCAGAGTCAACAGCACTACTGCATACTGTAATGATCGTGCTGAAGTACTGGACGTAGCACCAAAAATCATAAACGACCGTACTATGCTTCCTATACGGTTTGTAGCTGAAAAATTCGGACTTGATGTAGATTGGAACAGATTCACAAAAACCGTAACAATAGTAAAAACATATAATCTGTTAAGTGATATTCCGCCGTATACAAATAGTGCATATATAGAAATAAACGGCAATGTGCCTATGTTCAAAGAAAATGAAATATCTGACAAATCATATGAATACTACAGTGCATTGGACTCTCTTGGAAGATGCGGTGAGTGTATTGCGTCAATAGGTCCTGATATAATGCCCACGGGTGAGCGGGAAAGAATCGGTTCGGTGAAGCCGACAGGGTGGCACAGTGTAAAATATGATAATGTAGACGGTAAGTATCTGTACAACCGATGCCATCTTATCGGATATCAGCTGACGGCTGAAAATGCAAACGAAGAAAATCTGATTACCGGAACACGGTATATGAACACAGAGGGAATGCTTCCGTTTGAAAATATGGTTGCAGACTACATAAAGGAAACAGGTAACAACGCAATGTACCGTGTAACGCCGATATTTGACGGCGATAATCTTGTTGCAAGCGGAGTATTAATGGAGGGTTATTCGGTACAAGACCACGGAAAAGGAATATCTTTTTGCGTCTACTGCTACAATGTACAGCCCGGGATTTATATTGATTATTCGACAGGTGAGAGCTCGTTTGCTGTACCGGTAACGAATGAGGGCAAGAGTGAAACAACCTATATTCTGAATACAAATTCGAAAAAATTCCATTATAAAAACTGTTCAAATGTTGCGAAAATAAAAGAAACAAACAAATCCTTTACGAATAAAACACGCGATGAACTGATAGCTGACAGTTACTCGCCTTGTGGCAATTGCAAGCCTTAGAAAATAAAAATTTTCGATTTTGACAATTGACATTTGAAATTTTTAATGGTATAATCTTCATATATAATGGTTTAATGTGCGTTATGCATATACATAAGGAGGAAAAACACCATGAGTAATTATTCATACAAGGAAAAAACGCCGATTCAGTACGGTGAAGAATTTATCGATAACTACCTTGCACATCATACTGTAGAGGAATTTGAACCGACAGGGATTTCGAACTACATAAAGGGCGTATTTATGCTTGGCATTGATAAGATATGCCGTCAGAACAAGAATGCTGAATATGATAAGTTCATAAAGGACTGGCTTGAGAGAGTTCTTGATAAGGATACAAAGATGCTTAACAGAGTTGAGGGCAACTTCTGGGTATCGCTCGATTCACTTGATTTCCGTCAGGCAGGTATGCTTCTTTTCAGACAGTATGAGGAGACGGGCGATAAGAGATATCTTGAATCAATAAACGAGCTTTGTGAAACTTTGTTTACAAACTATCCCAAGACAAACAACGGTATCTTGTGGCACAACAAGCAGAATGCTCCGTATCAGGTATGGGTTGACGGATTGTATATGGCAGGTCCGATATCTGCTCAGTATGCAAAGGTAAGCGGTAAAATGGAGTATGGTCATCATGCTGTGAAGCAAGCTGTACTTATGTATGAGAATCTTCACGACGAAAAGGACGGACTTTTGTTCCACGGCTGGGATGAGAGTAAGGAAGCCGGCTGGGCAGATCCCGAAACAGGACTTTCTGCTGAAAAGTGGGGACGTGCACTTGGCTGGTTCGTTGTTGCATGTACTGATATGATAGAATATCTTGGTGAAGATTTTGAAGGTATGGATAAGGTAATCACATACTTGAAGCGTGTATTTGAGGGACTGTTAAAGGTTCAGAGAAAAGAAGACGGTTATTGGACGCAGGTAATCGATAAGCCTGATGCAGAAGGTAACTGGAGAGAGGCGTCATGTACATGTCTTATAACATATGCACTTGCAAAGGCATACAGACTTGGTATTGTCGGTGAAGAATGTATCGTTGCAGCAAGAAAAGCTTTTGAGGGCGTTGTTGACAGTATCTATATTGATGAGAATGGAAACAAGGTGCTTGATGAAGTATGCATAGGCACATGTATTGATGATGGTGACTATAACCACTATAAAAACCGTCAGAAGGTTAAGAATGACCTTCACGGCACAGGCGCATTCCTGCAGATGTGTGCGGAATTAAATCTTGTTGATTGATTTGTATATGGGATGTCATAATGACATCCCTTTTTTGTGCTTATTTCATATAAAAATTTATCAATAAGTGTCTACTTTTAACAAGATAATCGCAACGCAGGAGTAGTTTTGTTCACTTTGTACATAAAAGAGAGAAACTATTTCCTTAAAACAAGCTTAAAATGCAAAATATGTATAAAAAATTCGAAAAAAATACACTTTTTCTGTTGACAAATTGCATAAAAAGTGTTATAATCTATCTATAAAATTTAACATTGGGAATTTTTGTGCAAGAGATATTTGTTGCAATTTGACCAACTGAACGGATTGATGGTCGTTTTGTATAGCATTTTACACGAAAACCCGCGAAAGGAGTAAAAAACAAAAAAATGGAAGCTAAGGCGACTAAAACAAAAGTGAAAAACAAAATACGCAAAGAAAGCCCCGGCGAGCGTATATTTGATGTTTTCAACGTAATTTTTCTTGTTGCAGTATCAGTTGTTGCAATATATCCGTTGTGGCATGTAATCTGTGCATCATTCAGTAATCCGTCAATTGTTGCAAAAACAACAGGTACAATACTGTACCCGATGAATGCTCAGGGAGGATTCGGTGCAACAATTGCAGCATACACACAGATGTGGACACATCCGTTGCTCTCAACAGCGTACATAAACAGTATCGGTATAGTTGTTGTCGGAACAACATTAAATATTATAATGACATCAATATGCGCGTACGTATTATCACGTGAGGGTACAATGCTTAAAAAACCGTTCACATTGTTCATAATGTTTACAATGTTCTTCGGCGGCGGTATGATTCCTTCATATATTGTTAATACTCAGATTCTCGGTTTGAATGATAGCTATCTTGCTTTGATTTTGCCCGGTGCAATCAGTGTATACAATATGATTATTATGAGAACCAACTTTGAGGGTATCCCTGCAAGTCTTGATGAGGCAGCACGCCTTGACGGTGCAGGCCATATGAGAATATTGTTCCAGATAGTTCTTCCGCTTTCAAAGGCGATTATCGCAGTTATGATTCTTTACTATGCGGTAGGTCACTGGAACTCATGGTTCAGTGCTTCACTTTATATAAGAACAGCATCAAAGAAACCGTTGCAGTTGGTACTTCGTGAAATCCTTATCCAGAACGATACATCTTCGATGTCATCTGGATCGAGCGGAACAGCAGCGGGTCAGGCTGACCAGGCAGAGATTGGTGAAACTCTTAAGTATGCAACAATCGTATTTGCTACAGTTCCGATTCTTATTGTATATCCGTTCCTACAGAAGTACTTTACAAAGGGCGTTATGGTTGGCGCCGTAAAGGGTTAATAGTTCAGGAAAGGAGAAAATAGTAACAATGAAAGCTAAAAAAGAAGTTATAACACAAAAAACATTCGGACAGAGAGTAAGACGTGACTGGACAATGAACTGGACATTGTATGTGCTCATGATTCCGGTGCTTGTATATTTTATCCTGTTCTGCTATTTGCCGATGTACGGTATTGTAATGTCCTTCCAGGATTATTCAATCTATAAGGGATTTACCGGCAGTGAATGGGTAGGATTTGAGCATTTTATAAAATTCTTCCAGTCACCAAGATTTGGTGAACTTTTAATCAACACTATAAGAATCAGTCTTGCGTGTCTTGCGTTCGGTTTCCCGGCACCTATAGTTCTTGCACTTCTC
>JAFODX010000096.1 GCA_017380475.1 Clostridia bacterium | reverse complement strand
GAATGACGGGCCCGAAGGATTCCGTGCTCGGAGTTAACAAGACAGTGATTATAAACAGGTTTGTATCAGGTACACAGCATAAATTCGAGATTGCCACCGGCAAGGGGCAGTTCTGCGGATGCATATTTACCGTAAACGACACCGACGGCAAATGTACCGATATTGAACGGTTGTATATTGAGGAATAAAAAAGGCTCCCTTGTGTAAAGGGAGCCTTTTTTTGTTATCTCAACAAATCATATACCTCACGGCGGAGCTCGTGGTCGCTGTCAAAGAGACCTCTTATTGCACTTGTTCGTGTTTTCGCACCGCGTGATTTGATGCCGCGTGCCGTCATACAGCTGTGTTCACCGTCTACGATAACTATAACGTCCTCTGTATCACACACCTTTTGCATAATCTCGGCAATATCCGAACATATACGCTCCTGAAGCTGTAAACGCTTGCACACCATATCACATATACGTGCAATCTTTGAAAGTCCGATTACTCTGCCGTTGGGGATATATCCCACGTGGCATTTCATATTATACATAAGTGCAATATGATGCTCACAATAGCTGAACACCTCAATATCCTTTACAAGCACAAGGTCACGTGAGTCAACGTCCTCAAAGCATTTGTTGAACATATCCGCAATCTCATCATTAGAATAACGCATACCCTCAAATACTTCTTCGTACATACGTGCAACACGGTCCGGTGTTTCCTTTAACCCCTCACGTTCCGGGTCATCTCCAAGCTCCGTTATGATTGTACGGATTGCGTCTTTAATTTTTTCGTGATTAAATTCTTTTTTCATATTTTTCTTCCTTTTAACTGTATTGAAACGGAAAAGCATTCGCAACGGATAGCTTTTTCGTTTGTGTCATAATTGGAACAGCGTCCGTGAGAACGCATTTCGAGCCGTTCGCAACGGATGCTGTTTCAATTCATATGTTACGTTCGTACAACACCATTAAACCCTTTAGCAACAAATCATCGTCAAGGATAATTTCCTTTTTGCAGAGCGATGCCACAGAACCGGCAAGACCGCCCGTTGCAACAACAGTACACTTCTCGCCCATTTCTTCCTCTATTCGCTCAATGCATCCGTCAAGACCTGCAGCAGTATAGTACATAATACCGTTTGCCATACTCTCTGATGTGTTCTTGCCCACAACCCGTTTTGGCGGGTCAAGCTTAACCTTTGGTAACTGTGCCGCACCACTCACGAGTGCGTCAAGCGAGGTACGCATACCCGGGATAATAAGTGTTCCGGTATAGTTTTCGTCACGGTCGATGACCGAAACCGTCGTTGCCGTACCCATATCAATTACGATAAGCGGTGCACCGTAATACTTTATACCTGCAACCGCATCAACAACAAGGTCAGAACCAAGCTGTGCAGGATTATCAATAGTTATGCGAAGTCCTGTTTTCATGCCCGGTCCTACAATCATCGGTGTACAGCCTGTAAGCTTCTTTATTGCATTCTCAAACGTCTCGGTTATCGACGGCACAACTGACGACATAACCGCCCCATCAATCGTGTACGGGTCAATATTATGAATTTCAAATATGTTTTTAAGCTGAATTGCATATTCAAGGTCTGTTGCCTTGTGGTTTGTCCACACACGCTCGTTGAACAGTATCTCATCATTTTCAATACAGCCTATAACAACATTAGTGTTGCCTATATCTATAGCAAGTACCATAAATTATACCTCTTTTTTCGTTTATGTACTAATTATAACATACTTTCCGCTACATTGCAACACAAAAAAAGTGACAGCCGGAACTGTCACTTTATATGTATCAATTAGCAAATACCCTGAGCCATCATTGCGTCTGCAATCTTCTGGAAACCTGCAATGTTTGCACCTGCAAGGAGGTTGTAGCCTAAGCCGTACTCCTCTGATGCCTTTGCAGCACTGTCATGGATATTAACCATAATGTTTTCAAGCTGTGCATAAACCTGGTCGGGTGAGAATACTGTGTGACCTGCGTTCTGACCCATCTCGATACATGAGCAAGCAACGCCGCCTGCGTTTGCAGCCTTTGACGGACCTACAACTACGCCGTTCTTCTGCAGGTATGAAAGTGCATCGTTTGTTGTCGGCATATTTGAACCCTCGCAAAGGAACTTACAGCCATTTGCAACCATTTCTTCTGCTTCTTTCATTGTAATCTCGTTCTGTGTAGCACACGGAATGTAAAGGTCAGCCTTAACACCCCACGGCTTCTTGCCCGGATAGAATGTAGCATTCGGGAACTTCTCTGCATACGGTGCACAGATGTTCTTACCTGATGCTCTGAGTTCAAGCAAGTAATCTTCCTTCTCGCCTGCTGTTACGCCGTCGGGGTCATAGATATAACCGTCCGGACCTGAAATTGTAACAACCTTTGCACCAAGCTGGTTAAGCTTCTGAACTGTACCCCATGATACGTTACCGAAACCTGAAACAACAACTTCCTTGCCCTTAAGCTCCTCACCGAAGTGCTTGAGCATCTCTCTTGCAAAGAATACAATACCGTAACCTGTAGCCTCTGTTCTGCCGTTAAGACCGCCGTATGCAAGGCCCTTACCTGTAAGTACGCCCTCGTATACGTTCTTAAGTCTCTTGTACTGACCGAACATATAGCCGATTTCCTTTGCACCAACGCCAAGGTCACCTGCCGGTACGTCTGTTTCAGCACCGATGTGACGGAACAGCTCTGTCATAAATGACTGACAGAATCTCATAATTTCTGCATCTGACTTACCGTTCGGGTCAAAGTCTGAACCGCCCTTACCGCCGCCGATGGGCAAACCTGTAAGGCTGTTCTTGAATATCTGTTCAAAACCAAGGAACTTTATGATTCCGAGATAAACGTTCGGAGCAAATCTCAAACCGCCCTTGTAAGGACCGATAGCACTGTTAAACTGCACTCTGAAGCCTCTGTTTACCTGTACCTTGCCGTTATCATCAACCCACGGTACTCTGAACATAATCTGTCTTTCCGGCTCAACCAATCTCTCGAGTAGTGCACTTGCCTCGTATTCGGGGTGTTTTTCAAGTACAGGAGCGATAGAAGTCAAAACCTCTGTAACTGCCTGGATAAACTCCGGCTGTTCAGCATTCTTCTTTTCGAGTTCACTTAAAACTCTTTCTACATAAGACATAATAAATCCTCCTTCTTTGTGCATAAGTTCTACACTTTATGCACTTATGTGAATTATTATACCATTTTTCGAGCCTGTGTGCAATAGAAATCGAAAAAAAAATTACTGACAAATTGCAAAAAATCATAGCCATATGCGAAAAATTTTTTGTAAATAAATTATGACAATTCTGTTTTTTATTGACAAATACATAAAAAAAGAGTAAAATATATATAATAAATAACATCATTGGAGGGATATTCTATGAATTATGTTCCGGTTGCCGTGCTCGTATGTGCAATAATTGCACTGGTGTTTGCGGCAGTAAACTTCTACTCGGTAAAAAGAAAGCCTGAGGGCACCGAGAAAATGGCAGAGATAAGTGCTAAAATCCGTAAAGGTGCTATGGCGTATCTCAAAAGACAGTATAAAACTGTTGGTATTTTCTTCGCAGTAATGTTTGTGATACTCGGTATCCTTGCATTCACAGGTATGCTTACACCGTTTGTTCCGTTTGCGTTTATTACAGGAGGTTTCTTCTCCGGCCTTTCGGGATTTATAGGTATGAAAATTGCAACATATGCAAACTCAAGAACCGCTAACGGTGCAAGAGAGTCACTCAATAAAGGACTCAAAATTGCATTCTCATCAGGTGCGGTTATGGGACTTACGGTTGTCGGTCTCGGTCTTTTGGATATAAGCGTATGGTTTATACTGCTTAAGTTCGTGTTCAAGCTTGAAATTGACGCTATAATGTCAGCGATGCTTACATTCGGTATGGGTGCTTCTTCAATGGCACTGTTTGCACGTGTTGGCGGAGGTATCTTCACAAAGGCTGCAGACGTTGGTGCTGACCTTGTGGGTAAAGTTGAAGTCGGAATACCCGAGGATGACCCGAGAAACCCGGCTTGTATTGCCGATAACGTAGGTGATAACGTAGGCGACGTTGCAGGTATGGGTGCTGACCTTTACGAATCATATGTCGGTTCAATCATTTCCTGCGGTGCACTTGCAGTTGCGGCAGGACTTGGACTTAACGGCGTGCTCGTACCTATGCTTATAGCAGCTGTCGGAATTATTTCTTCTATTATAGGTACATTCTTTGTAAGCACCAAGGAAAATGCTGACCAGAAAGCATTGCTCGGCTCATTAAGACGCGGAACATACGCAAGCTCGATTCTTTCAGCAATCGGCTCGGCAGTTCTTATATACACACTCATTCCCGAAAACGCAAGTGTGTTCTGGGCAGTTATTTCGGGACTTGTTGCAGGTGTTCTGATAGGATTCTTTACCGAATACTATACATCAGACACATATAAACCGACAAAGAAGCTTGCCGGTTCATCAGAGACAGGTTCTGCAACAATTATAATCGACGGTATTTCACTGGGTATGCTCTCAACTGCAATTCCCGTTATAATAATTGCAATTTCAATCATCATCAGCTTCTTTACAGCAGGCGGTGCGGACTCATTTGCAAGCGGTCTGTATGGCGTTGGCTTGAGTGCTGTAGGTATGCTTTCAACACTCGGTATCACACTTGCAACCGATGCTTACGGTCCGGTTGCTGACAATGCCGGCGGTATTGCAGAAATGTCAGGACTTGAACCGCAGGTAAGAGAGAGAACAGACGCTCTCGATTCACTCGGTAACACAACTGCTGCAACAGGTAAAGGTTTTGCTATAGGCTCTGCTGCATTAACAGCGCTTGCACTTATAGTTTCATACACTGACGAGGTTGAAAACCTTGTTGAGCTTAACCTTTCAATAACAAACCCGGCAGTGCTTATAGGCTTGTTGGTTGGTGCGATGCTTCCGTTCCTGTTCAGCTCAATGACAATGAAGGCTGTAGGACGTGCTGCACAGAAGATAGTTGTAGAGGTAAGACGTCAGTTCAGAGAAATCAAGGGTCTTATGACAGGTGAAGCAGAAGCAGACTACGAAAGCTGTATTGATATCTGCGTTAAGTCATCACTTAAAGAAATGATAGCTCCTGCCGCACTCGGTATTATAGCTCCTATCGTAGTAGGATTTGTGCTTGGCTGTAACGGTGTTGTAGGTATGCTTGCAGGTGCTTTGGTATCAGGTTTTGTTCTTGCAATTATGATGTCAAACTCAGGCGGTGCGTGGGATAACGCAAAGAAGTATATTGAAGCAGGTAACTACAACGGCAAGGGCAGTGACAACCACAAAGCGGCTGTTGTCGGCGATACTGTAGGTGACCCGTTCAAAGATACAGCAGGTCCGTCAGTAAATATCCTCATAAAGCTTTTGAGTATGGTTTCAATCGTATTTGCATCATTGGTTGCAAGCGGAAACCTTATGAATTTACTCGGTATGTAAACAAAAAAATGCACTCTCCGGAGTGCATTTTTTTATTATCAATAGTTTTCCATCAAGAACTTGAAGTTGTTCTCTGCTGAAATTTCGTTGCTTATCGGTGCCTGGTCAAGCTCCTCACAAAGCGGGCCGTCATAACCGAAGTCCTTAAGCATCTTGAAGATTGACTTGAAATCAACAATACCTGTGCCAAGCTCACAGAAGTTTGAATAAACCTCCATACCTGCACTTGCCATACCGTCTGATTTTGCTTCAATACCCTTGATGTCCTTGAAGTGTGTGAAGTTTACACGGTCTATGTACTTTTCAATCACCTTTACCGGATCACACAAACCTACTGTAAGGTGAGCTGTGTCGGGTGCAAACTGAATGATGTCACTGCCGAGGTTCTGCAAAATGTTATCAATTTCCGGCTCATACATAACCCATGTGTTATGATGCGGATGAAGGTTTGACATCAATCCGAACTCCTTTGACTTCTCTGCAAATCTGCCCATAAGGTCAAGCTCATAGTCAAGGCAAGCCTTATCCATAACCTCAGGACGTCCGCCTGTTCCCTGTAAGCAAAGTCTCTTTACGCCAAGCTCTGCTATGAACTCGAGCTCCTTTTCAAGATTTTCAAAAAGCTCATGCTCTTTTTCCTTATCCTGGAAATGGTAATAGAAGCTTACCGGTTTTATATTGTACTTATCAAGTACCTCTTTATATGCCTTAAGGTCAAGGTCATATGCATATATTGCCGCCTTTACACTTTCAAAGTTTTCATACCCAATTTTTGAAACGGCAGCCGCAGCTGTTTCCATCTGCTCTCTTGTTTCTGTTCCCCACGGCCAGATTGCCGCAGTAATTCTTGATTTAATCATGTTTTCAGTTCCCCTTTCACGGATTTTATGGTTACATTATATAGTAAACCAGTTTGCTTTTCAAGTGCAATAATTATCAAGTTTTACCCAAAAATTCATCAAACTTACCCCCATCAGGTGAATTTTTGCGAATTTTTGGGTAAAAAACGATACAAATAAGGATTGTTTTTTTCATATTTATTCTGATATAATAAACTTAACAATGATGAAAGGCGGTGTAGCTTTTGAAAAAGTTAAATGTTGGAATTATAGGCATGGGCTATATCGGCGAAAGCCATATCGAGGCATTGCGAAGAATAGGTATATGCAACCTTGCAGCTATTGCCGATACCAATTACGAGCTTGCTCTTTCCAAGGCAGAGCTTTACGGAATAGAGAAAGTTTATAAGACAGTTGATGAGATTCTCGCCGATGAAAACATCGACGTTATACATAACTGTACACCAAACTTCCTGCACAAGGAAATAAATGAGAAAATCATACGTTCAGGGAAGCATCTTCTGAGCGAAAAACCGCTTACAACCACATATCAGGAAGCGGCAGAGCTTATCGCTCTCAAAAACGAGCATCCTGAGGTTGAGGCATGCGTTAACTTCAATTACAGATTAAACCCCGTAGTTCAGGAAATGCGTGCACGTGTTAAAAACGGTGAGCTTGGTGATGTGAGAGTTATAACGGGTCAGTATCAGCAGGACTGGCTGATGTATGACACTGACTACAGCTGGAGACTTGAACCCGAGATTGCAGGTAACTCATGCTGTGTTGCAGACATCGGCTCGCACTGGATGGATATGATTCAGCATATAACAGGTCATAAAATCACAGCTGTTATGGGTGATCTGGTAACGGTTATCCCCGTCAGAAAGAAGCCTGTTAATCAGAACGAAACCTTCCGTGACACTATTGAGGGTGACTACGAAGAGGTTGAAGTAAAGAATGAGGAATACGCTGCAGTAATGTTTAAGACGGACAAAGGTGCAACGGGTGTGTTCCACGTTTCAGAGGTTGCTCCTGGTCACGGCTGTTACTTTGGTTTTGAAATAAACGGTTCAAAGGTTTCATACGGCTGGAATCAGGAAGAAAATGACAGAATGTGGATTGGCAGACGTGGCGGTGACAACAGTGTTATTATAAGAAACCCGAACACAATTTCACCTGAAGCAAAGCCTTACACAAACCTTGCAATGGGTCATCCCGAAGGCTGGAACGATGCATTCAAGGGTAACATATATGCGTTCTACAAGTATATTGAGGACGGATGCAAGGGCGAGAAAATCTTCTCCACACTTGAAGATGCGGCATATATCGTTAAGCTTACAGAAGCTATAGTAGAAAGCAGTAAAACAAAACAGTGGGTTAATATTTAACAAATTATATACATAAAAGGAGAGAAAAATTATGTTTAAGTATTCAGTAGGTCCATGGAACGTACACGAGGGCGCAGACGCTTACGGTCCCGCAGTACGTGAGACAATTCCTTTTGAGGAAAAAATAAGAGTGTTTAAGGAAATTGGTTTTGATGCCATTCAGTTCCATGATGACGACGCAGTTCCAAACATCAACGATTACACAGAGGAAGAAATCATCGAAAAGGCAAAGGAAGAAAAGGTAAATCGTTTCGATTACGACTTCCAGAAGAAGTGCGTAGAGGAAAGAGACTACGAGAAGCTTGAAATGTACGTAATGGAGCTTTTGATGGGTTTGAAATAATCTGATTTTACGGGGCGTTATTTACATCGTCCCTGACTTTAAACAGGAGGCAAAAAATGAGCTTACAATTAGGAATTTCAAGGGTTGATATTACTCCCGAAATCGGCGGACATCTTTACGGCTACAACCCGAACATTTTTTCCGATTCCATAAACGATAACCTTGAAGCGAAAGCGTTTTCTTTCAGGGACGGCGAAAAGAAGTTTGTGCTTATAAATGTTACACTCTGTGCTGTAGGCAAGGAAATTGCTACAGATACACGCAATGCTATCTCGGAGAAAACAGGTATTCCGTTTGATAATATTATTATCTGCGCAACGCATACACATTCCGGACCGCCTACAAAGTACTCACCGGGCTGGGGTGAGCCTGACAAAGATTATTGCTACGGTATTCTTCTGCCGCAGCTTGTAAAGGCGGCGAGCGAGGCAACCGAAAATGTAAAACCCGTTAAAATGGGCTTTGCATCAGGCGAGAGCTATGCCGGAATAAACAGACTCCAGTGGGACGGAAACAACATCATCCTCGGTCAGAATCCGTGGGGTGTGTTTAATCCGAAAATGACCGTTATTTCGTTCAAGGACGAAAACGATAATAATGTGTCAACACTTGTACACTACGGTGCACATTGTACTGCCGCAGGCCCGAATACGGAAATTACCCGTGACTGGGCAGGAATTATGACCGACAGACTCGCACGCGAAACGGGTTGTCCTGTTGCATTTTTGCAGGGACCGGAGGGCGATACAGGCCCCCGTCTTTCAAACGGTAAAACCACCGGCGAGGGCGATATAAGCTATATATGTGAAGCCGGAAATGTCGCTGCACTTGATGCAGTTCGTATATTCAAGCAAATAAACACTTATCTTGATGTTGATATGGACTTTATCACAAACGGGGTGAAAATGCCCGTAGATAAGCGTATGAGCATTGAGGATGCAAAAAAGTGGCTTGGCTACTTCGAACGCAACGAGGGTAACGATTACAAGTCTGTACAGACTCGTTCTATTGATTACTACAAGAGAATTATTGCATCGTATGACACCGACTTTGAGGAGGTCGAATATGCAACAATTGAGCAGACAGTTTTGCGACTCGGCGATATTGCAATCGTTTCGTCACCGTATGAACTGTTCTGTGAAATAGGTATGCGTGTGAACGAAATGAGTCCGTTTGCACATACGCTTATGCTTGTAAACACAAACGATACATATGCATACTTCCCCACTACATCGGCAATACCAAGCGGTGGTTATGAAATTGCATTGTTCCTCACAAGCCGTATTCAGCCTTATACCGCTCCGGCTGACTGGAACTATATCAAGGGTACGGTCAAAAATGTGAAGAGACTAAAAAAATAAAGCCCTGAGGGCTTTATTTTTTTAATATATCACTTTATAAAGTCTTTCCATCATTATTGCGGCATCGCCACGGCTTATAAGACCGTCACCAAAGAACATACCGTCAACACGGTCAAGGATAATTCCGTTATCCTTTGCTATCTTTATATAGTCTGTTGCCCAGTCGGTAAGCTCATCTCGATAATCAAGCCCGATATCGGGCACTGTTTTTCCGCATTTATTTTGCAGTATTCTTGCAACGAT
>JAFODX010000095.1 GCA_017380475.1 Clostridia bacterium | reverse complement strand
GTTTAAAGTATTCATATTCATTCTCCCGATATGTATATTATATAATAATGTAACGAAAATGTCAATATAAACAGAATTGACATAAAAGATTTGCTGTGGTATAATAAAGGTAGTCAGGAAGATGAATTGAGGTTTTTGATAATGAAAGACGGTGGTGGATCTTGAAATGCAATATATGCGGTGGAGAAATAACTGATAACCAAAATGTATGTAAATATTGCGGAAATGTTATGCCGATAAAAACAAAGACGCAGACACTGCAAAAGAGTAATGAAAATGAAACAGTTCAGAAAACACGCCATGTGCATTCTGATGATGTAAAAGTTGATGCAAGGATATATCAACAAGATCGAAGCAGAGGTGGATACTGCGTAAGATGCGGAAGACCGCTTGACGGAATAACACATAAATGTATTGTATGCGATGCAGCACAGGTTAGTCAAAGAGCATATACAAATGAAGATTATAAAAATATGGAGATGAACAAAATGGCACAAAAAAAGAAAAAGAAGAAAAAAAGCAATTCAGTCCGTAATGTTATTTTGGCAATATTGGCTATGATTATAATTTTTTCTCTGGCTGTATACGGGGCATTGAAGCTTTCAGGTTTCCTTGGTATAGGTGTAAAAAATGATAATCAGGATACTGTGAACAATCCAAATATTCAGAGAGTAACAGCAGATCCTAACTGGAAAGCTGATGTATCCGATGATGAACCGGACGAAACACCGACGCCTGAACCTACAGCAACACCAAGTATGACTCCTGCAAGAACACCTGAACCGGTTGAAACGGGTGATCCGGTTGATGTTCGTGGCGGAAAATATTTATATGAGTCAGATACACATCTGATATCCACAGAAGAACTTAACAGACTTAGCCGTGAACAGATTAAACGTATCTACTGGGAGATATATGCACGTCACGGTTATACCTTCGATGATGATTTAGCTGATTATTTTGAAAATAATCACGAATGGTATATGCCGATAACCTCTGATAAGCCAAAAGTTGAGGCTAAATTCAACTCAATTGAAAAACGAAACATCAAAATTATAGAAGAATACCAGAAACAAAAAGGCTGGAGACAGTAATAAAAAAGCAGGTTTTATCGAAAACCTGCATTTTGTTTGTATTATTTGAAGTATGCAACGCCTGCTTCAAAGAGTTTCTGGTTCTTGTTACCGGGAACGTTTGATGCAATGTTGTCACCGATTCTTTCACTGTGACCCATCTTACCGAGGATACGTCCGTCAGGACTCAGAATACCTTCTATAGCTGCCATTGAACCGTTGGGGTTCCACTCGCTGTCATAAGTAGCTTTACCGTTAAGGTTTACATACTGTGTCGCAATCTGACCGTTTTCTGCAAGCTTTTTGATGATGTCATCAGATGCAATAAATCTACCTTCGCCGTGTGAAAGTGCAATTGTATGAACATCGCCGGTTTCAACATTTGCAAGCCACGGTGACTTGTTAGATGCGATTCTTGTGTATGCCATTCTTGAAATATGTCTGCCGATTGTGTTGAATGTAAGTGTCGGCATATCGCTTTCAAGGTCACGGATTTCGCCGTATGGTACAAGACCAAGCTTTACAAGTGCCTGGAAACCGTTACAGATACCAAGCATCAAGCCGTCACGGTTTTTGAGCATATTCATAACAGCATCTTTAACCTGCGGGTTTCTGAATGCAGTTGCTATAAACTTACCTGAACCTTCCGGTTCGTCACCGCCTGAGAAACCGCCCGGAATCATGACAATCTGTGACTGGTCGATACGCTTCTTCATTTCGTTCAGTGATTCCTCGACATCGCTTGCTGTGAGGTTGCGGATAACAAAAACATCAGCCGCACCGCCTGCACGTTCAAATGCACGAGCTGTATCGTATTCACAGTTAGTACCGGGGAATACCGGAATGAATATTCTCGGTTTTGCAAACTTCTCATTTGCAATTGCAGGGCTCTTGCCGTCAAATGTGTATGTTTCGGGTTCTTCCTTGAAATCGCCTGCATGAGTGGGGTATACCTTTTCAAGTGTGCCTGTCCATGCATCAATTGCCTCGTCAAGTGAAATTTCAACACCGCAAGCCTCTATAACCGGTATGTTTACAGTTTCACCGATAACTATACCGCCCGGTACTTCGTTACGTGTTTCGAGTACGATTGAACCCATAGGAGCATAGAACAGCATATCATTTGTAACATTGTCATAAAGTCTGACACCGATTTTGTTACCAAATGCCATTTTTGACACGGTCTCGCAAAGACCAAAGCCCTTAACTGTTGATGCTGAAAGAACATATCCGTCTGTTATAAGCTTGTGTACATTCTCATACATTTCCTTGAGTTTGTCAAAGTCGGGCAAATCATTTTCGTCACGTTTTAAAGTGAAGAGAACAAGCTTTGAACCTGACTGCTTGAGTTCCTGTGAAACTACCTTGTCAGCCTTTGCAGGAGCAACTGCGAAAGATGTGAGGGTAGGGGGAACATCAAGCTCATTGAATGAACCTGACATTGAGTCCTTACCGCCGATTGCGGCAATATTAAGAGCAAGCTGTGCTTTGTATGCACCAAGTAATGCCGCAAAAGGCTTACCCCAACGCTTGGGATCGTTGCCAAGTCTTTCAAAATATTCCTGGAATGTGAGATATATGGTCTTATAATCAGCGCCGAGAGCAACTGCTTTTGAAACTGATTCAACTACTGCATATGTTGCACCGTGGTACGGACTCCACTTTGATACATCGGGGTTATAACCGAATGTCATAATTGTTGCTGAATTTGTAGTACCGTTAAGAACCGGAACTTTCGCAGCCATACCGTCAGCCGGTGTCAGCTGATACTTACCAGCAAACGGCATAAGTACAGTGCCTGCACCGATTGTTGAGTCAAATTTCTCTGCAAGACCCTTTTGTGAACATACATTGAGGTCTTTTAGTGTATCAAGCCACTTTGCTTTTACATCTGTTACAACTTCCGGCTTCATAACCGATTCGCCGGGGAGTACAACTTCTATATCTGTATTTTTTACAGCACCGTTTGTATTTAGGAAATCACGTGAAATATCGCAGATTACCTTATCACGCCATGTCATAACAAGACGGTTTTCGTCTGTAACAACAGCAACCGGTGTAGCTTCAAGGTTTTATTTGTTAGCGCAGCTGATGAATGTATCTACGTCCTTTTCACGGACTACAACAGCCATTCTTTCCTGTGATTCGCTGATTGCAAGTTCTGTACCGTCAAGACCTTCGTACTTCTTGGGTACTTTATCAAGGTTGATCTTAAGACCGTCTGCAAGTTCGCCTATGGCAACTGATACACCGCCGGCACCGAAGTCATTACAACGCTTTATAAGTGTAGTAACTTTATTGTCACGGAAAAGTCTCTGTAGTTTTCTCTCAATCGGAGGATTACCCTTCTGAACTTCAGAACC
>JAFODX010000094.1 GCA_017380475.1 Clostridia bacterium | reverse complement strand
GACGCATTGGTTAAAGAGTTTTCGCAGGACCCGGGTTCAGAGAGCAATCCTGAAGGATATGTATTTACAGACGGTGAAATGGTAAAACCGTTTGAGGAAACAGTTAAAGGTCTTAAGGTAGGCGAGTTTGGTATTTGTGAATCAGATTACGGTTACCATGTTATATTAAGAGTTGAACTGCCGAAATTTGAAGATAAGAAAGATACAGTATCAGCTTCATATTCAACAAAGCGTACAGAGAAGAGCTTTGAGGACCTTTTGAAAGAATACGGAATCGAAGTTGAAAAATTTGATGACGTAATTGATGCAATAACAGAGGAAATGCTTACAAAAGCACCTGAAAAGAAAGACGAAGTATCAGCGTCATACTAAGCTGTTTAAAGAACCGTCACAGACGGTTCTTTTTTTTGCAAAAAAATACGCAAAAAGCTTGCAATTTAAGGGGTTTTATGGTATAATTAATTATATATAAGCAAAGGACTGAAAGGTGCTTTTCAAGGAGGAAAATATGGCTAAAAAAACGAAGGAATTGCCATTCGACAGATCGGCTTTGGAAGACCAGAAAATAGTTGGTGTAGAACTTAATAATGAAATGCAGAAGGCATATATTGACTATGCCATGAGTGTTATTGTAAGCCGTGCACTTCCTGATGTGCGTGACGGCTTAAAGCCCGTGCACAGACGTATTCTTTATAATATGTATGAGGACGGATTGCTTTACGAGGCAGACTTCAGAAAGTCGGCTACAACCGTTGGTGACGTGCTTGGTAGATATCATCCGCACGGTGACGCATCGGTTTATGATGCTATGGTTCGTCTTGGACAGCCTTTCTCTTTGAGATACCCGCTTGTTCAGGGTAAGGGTAACTTTGGTTCAATCGACGGTGACCCGCCTGCTGCTTACCGTTATACGGAAGCAAAAATGGCAAAAATCTCTGCGTCGATGCTTACGGATATCGAAAAAGAAACGGTTGATTTCGTTTCAAACTTTGACGATACAAGAAAAGAACCTGATGTATTGCCGTCAAGATTCCCAAATCTTTTGGTAAACGGCTCAAACGGTATCGCTGTAGGTATGGCAACCAACATACCTCCTCATAACCTTACAGAGGCTATAGACGCTATTATTGCGGCAATTGACGACCCGATGATAACTATTGAGGAACTCATGCAGTATATGCCGGGCCCGGACTTCCCGACCGGCGGTATAATCATGGGCAGAAGCGGTATCCGTCAGGCGTATGCAACGGGCCGTGGTAAGCTTGTACTCCGTGCAAGAGCTGAAATTGAGGAATATGATAACGGCAAGCAGAGAATTGTCGTAACAGAGATTCCCTATAAGGTTAACAAGGCACAGATGGAAACTCATATTAATGAGCTTATCCGTGACGGTAAGATTGACGGTATTTCGTCAACTCGTGATGAGTCGTCGGAGGATATCCGTCTTGTAATCGAGCTTAAGCGTGATGCCAATGCAAACGTTGTGCTTAATAACCTTTATAAATACACCGAAATGCAGGAGTCATTCGGTATAATCCTGATAGCATTGGTTGATAAAGTACCGAAGGTGCTTAATCTTAAAGAAATAATAGACCACTATATAGCACATCAGGAGGACGTAATTGTACGACGTACACGTTTCGATCTGAGAAAGGCGCAGGAACGTGCACATTTGCTTGAAGGCTACAAGATTGTTATAGACAATGTTGATGAGGTTATACGCATCATCCGTGCATCAAAATCAATTGCTGATGCAAAAGAACAGTTGTGCGCAAGATTTGACCTTGACGATATTCAGGCAACGGCTATCGTTCAGATGCAGTTGGGACGTTTGTCAGGTCTTGAAAGAGAAAAGATAGAAGCTGAATATGAGGGTGTACTTGCAAAGATTGGCGAGTATGAAGCAATCCTTGCAGACGAGTCAAAGGTATTTGATATAATCAAAGAAGACCTTGTTGCACTCAAGAATAAATACGGCGACCCGCGTCGTACAGAGATTGCTATGGACTACAGTAACCTCGAAGATGAGGACTTAATCGAGGAAGAGGAGTGTATTATAACACTCACTCACAACGGTTATACAAAGCGTATGCCGGTTGATACCTACCGTTCACAGCACAGAGGCGGTCGTGGTATAACAGGAGTTACAACCCGTGAGGAGGACTTTGTTGAGCATATCTTTACAGCATCAACCCACGATAACATTCTGTTCTTTACAACAAAGGGTATGGTTTACAGACTCAAAGGCTATCAGGTGCCTGAATCAAGCCGTACAGCAAAGGGTATGGCGATAGTAAATATTCTTCCGCTTGATTCTGATGAAAAGATAAGTGCTATGATACCGGTACGTGAGTTCAATAACGGTGATTATCTGACATTTGTAACACGTGAAGGTCTTGTAAAACGTACTGATATTATGGACTATTCACGTATCCGTCAGAACGGCTTGCGTGCTATCGACCTTGTTGATGGCGATGAGCTTATAAGCGTAAACAAGACCGACGGCGAGCAGGAAATAATGGTAGCTACAAAGGACGGTTTTGCAGTACGTTTCAAGGAAACTGACGCAAGAGCAATGGGCAGAACAACCCGTGGTGTTAAGGCAGTTGAGTTAAGAAAGGGCGACTGCGTGGTATCAGCTATGGTAATTGATGAGAACAAGTCAGTTCTTGCAATAACCGAGGGCGGTTACGGTAAGCGTACAGACGTTGAGGAGTACAGACTCCAGTCAAGAGGCGGTAAGGGTATATTCACATATAAGCTCACCGAAAAGACAGGCAGACTTGCGGGTGTTCTTTCGGCAAGCGATGATGAGGACATTATGCTTATAACGTCTGAGGGTGTAGTTATAAGACTCCACGTTGACACTATAAGCCGATTCGGCAGACAGACACAGGGTGTACGTCTTGTCAAGATGAAAGACGGCGTAAGCGTGGTAAGTGTGGCTCTTACAGAGCGTTATGAAGAAGAGGAAATAACTGAAACTGATGTTGAAGCAGAGGTTTCAGAGGAAAATGAAGAATAAGGAGATACTAATATGAATATACAGATAGAAATGCAGAACGGTGGCATCATAAAAGCTGAGCTTTATCCTGATGTTGCACCGATAACAGTTGAGAACTTTGTAAAGCTTATAAACGAAAATTTCTTTGACGGACTTGTGTTCCACCGAGTAATAGAAGGATTTATGATTCAGGGCGGCGGATTTGATGCTGTGGGCAATCATAAGGATGCAGAGTCAATCAAGGGTGAGTTTATGTCAAACGGCGTAAGAAATATGCTCAAGCACGAGCGTGGCGTGTTGTCAATGGCAAGAACGATGTTCCCCAACAGTGCATCAAGCCAGTTCTTTATAATGCACAAGGATGCACCGCATCTTGACGGTCAGTATGCAGCATTCGGCAAGGTAACAGATGGTATGGACGTTGTTGATGCTATCGCAACCTGTCAGACTGCGTGTGACGACAAACCGGTTGTTCCGCAGGTGATTAAGACAATCAAAATGATATAAGAACAAAAAACGCAGGTTTTCAACCTGCGTTTTTGTTGGATAAAAACAGCCATCTTTTCGGATGGCTGTTTTCTTTAATTAGTCGTTATTTTTACTTGTTGCTGTTTCGAAAATTGCTTCAACCTCTGCTGAAGGCTTTTTGTCGATAAGTGAAACCACAACTGCGAATATTGCACACACGATAAATCCGGGGATAATCTCGTAGATGCCTGTTGATGCGAAGTAAATAAGCCATACTATATCAACAACAGCACCTGATATTATACCTGCGATTGCACCCTTGTATGTAAATCTCTTCCAGAAGAGTGAAAGGAGAATTACAGGACCGAATGCTGCACCAAACAATGCCCATGCGTTTGATACGAGGTTCATAATAGCTGCTGCACCGTCGCCCTTGCTTGATGCGATAAAGTATGCAACAATAGAAACGATTACAACTACGATTCGTCCTACCCACAAAAGCTCTTTTTCTGATGCACCTTTACGGATTATCGGCTTGTAAATATCGCTTGTGAATGATGATGAAGCAACAAGCAACTGCGAGTCGGCAGTTGACATTGATGCGGCAATAATAGCTGCAAGCAGGATTCCTGCAATGAATGACGGGAATATGTATCTTGTCAGCTTAACGAAGATAAGCTCCTGAGTATCTGCGAAAAGCAAGCTTTCTGCGAAAGATTTGCCGTCCATTATGTACATTCTTCCGACATATGCAAGAACCATTGTTGCAACAAGTGTGATTACTACCCATATAATAGCCACAATTGCAGATTTCTTAACCATACTCGGCTTTTCAATCGACATAAATCTTACAAGTATATGAGGCATACCGAAGTATCCGAGCCCCCAGCCGAAGCCTGAAATAATTTCCTGCGGTGTTGCAGAGAACAGATTTGCTGTAAATGAATATTCAGTACCCGATGCACCTGTAACAGCTGCGTTTAAGAGTTCAGGATTCTTCTCGCCGAAGAAAATCATAACAATCGGAACTGCAAGCAGTGCAACGAGCATCAGAAGTCCCTGGAAAAAGTCTGTCCAGCAAACTGCCTTGTAACCGCCTAAGAATGTGTAAACAAGAATGATTGCCGCAAAGATAATCATTGCTGTTTCGATCGGAAGATTAGGGAAGAGCTGATTGAATACCTGTGCACCTGCAGAGAATGCTGATGCAACATAGATTGTAAAGCTTATAAGGAACACAATCGCACATATAATTTTGAGTGCTGAGCTCTTTGCCATAAATCTGTTTGTAAGATACTGAGGAAGCGTTATTGAATCGCCTGATGCCTCAGAAAACTTACGGAGTCGCTTTGCAACTATAATCCAGTTAAGTGCAGTACCAAGCGCAAGACCAATACCAATCCAGGCCTGACCGAGACCAAATGCAATGATTGATCCGGGCAAACCCATAAGCAACCATGCACTCATATCTGATGCCTGGGCACTCATTGCCGTAACCCATGGACCCATCTTTCTTCCACCCAGGAAATAATCCTTTTCACCGGCTGATTTGGATTTTATGAAGAAATAAAATCCTATGCCGAGCATAAGCACAAAATAAAGTACAAATGCTAAAACTTCACCTGTCATAAAAAACATCCTTTCATATATCCGCTGTGCGGAAACGTAATAATAATTTATTGTATCACAAAATAAGAAAAAAAGCAATAGAACACTCAAAAAATTTGTCAAAAATCGGGAATTTCGTGTTGACTATGCGTTAAGAATGTGCTAGAATAGAAAGGTGGTATAAAAATAAAGGAGAGGAATAATGGACACTTTATATATTGACTGCAGAATGGGTGTTACCGGAAATAAGCTTTTGGGTGCACTTATGGATATAATGGAAAATCCCGATTTATTCGTATATAACTTTAACAGAATAGGTATGGATAGCATATCAATGCAAAGAATGCCGGACGCAATGAACGGAGTTACGGGTTCGCAGATAGAGTTTCAGCGCCGTGCATCTGATGAGTTTGACCCATATGCTGATGAGATTGATGCAGATGAAGCAGAGGAACACAGACCACTCCGTCACAGAAGCCGTACCCTGTACGATATAGAGGATATGATATCAGAACTCAAGCTTGATGCATCAGTAAAAGAGCGTGCAATTAAGGTGTATAACCGCATTGCAGATGCTGCAGCAAAGACAAACAACCGTGACAAAGAAACAATGAAGATGCGCAGAACCGGCTCAAGAGATATAATCGCATCGGTTGTAGGTGTGTGTATGGCAATGAATGAGCTTAAGCCGGGCAAGGTCATAGCATCTGTCATAGCTGTCGGTGATGGGTATATGAATACCCCAAGAGGAAGAATGCCTATCCCTGTGCCGGAAGTACAGATGCTTCTGGAAGGCGTACCGTTCAATGCAGGAACGGAGACCGGTGAACTGTGCACACTTGACGGAGCGGCACTTATAGCTGAAATTGCGGACGAGTTTGGCAACATTCCCGAAATGACAATAGCAAAATCAGGTGCAGGCTTTGGTAGACGTACATTTAAAAGAGGCGTAAACTGTGTAAGATCGTATTTGGGTAAGTCATTGTATACAGCGGCAAACGAGGCATATATAGAGCTCACTGCGGAGATATACGGACTTGACAAAGATGCAGTATCAGAGTTAGGCAAAGAGCTTGAAGAAATCGGGATAGTTTCAGCTCATACTGTGGCAATATGCGATATGTCAGGCAATGCAGGTCATCTCGTAAAAGTTATTGTGGATAATGAAACAGCAGATACAGTGGCAACGCATATTATGGAAAAGACAGGTACAAAGAGAGTTATACGTTCGCTTGTAAATGCATATACAGCATAAAAAGAGGCGCAAGCCTCTTTTTTTATGCAATTGCACTTGATATTTTTTCCTGATTATGATAAAATATAATAGAAGTAATATGGACATCGGAGAAAGGAGAATATATGAAACCTATAGTAGCGGTTGTCGGCAGACCAAATGTCGGCAAATCAACACTTTTCAATAGAATTTCGGGCGCACGAATCAGTATAGTTGAAGATACGCCCGGTGTAACACGTGACAGAATATATTCGGATGTTTCGTGGCTTGACAAGCATTTCACACTGATAGATACGGGCGGTATAGAGCCAAAATCAAAGGATGAAATACTTGCAAAAATGCGTGAGCAGGCACAGATTGCAATTGAGATGGCAGACGTTGTAATCCTTATGACAAACGTCAAGGAGGGTGTTACTGCAAATGACCACGAGGTTGCACAGATGCTTTTAAAAGCGAAGAAAAAGATAGTGCTTGCGGTCAATAAGGTAGACAATCTCGGAGACCCGCCAATGGAGTTCTACGAATTTTACAACCTCGGACTTGGTGACCCGATTGCAATCTCATCGGCAAATGCTTTAGGTCTTGGCGACCTGCTTGACGAGGTAACGGCAAAATTCCCCGAGGACGCAGATACATCGGCTGACGATGACGAAATCAAGGTAGCCGTAATCGGAAGACCGAACGCAGGAAAATCATCGCTTATAAATAAGCTTATGGGTGAGGAGCGTGTAATAGTTTCTGACATTGCAGGAACAACACGTGATGCAATAGACACTCATTATGAAAAGGACGGCGACAAGTTCCTCTTTATTGACACTGCAGGAATCCGACGCAAGAGCAAGGTCAATGAAGCAATTGAGAAGTTCAGTGTGTTGCGTTCCTATGCGGCGGTTGACAGAAGTGACGTATGCGTTATAATGATAGACGGCACAGAGGGCATTGCCGAGCAGGATACAAAGATTGCCGGATATGCAGATGAGCAGGGCAAGGCTTGTATTTTCGTTATAAACAAGTGGGACATCGTTAAAAAAGACGATAAGACTATGAACGAGTTCAAGTATAAAATCCGAGAGACATTTGCATTCATGTCATATGCGTCGATGATGTTCACAAGTGCAAAAACGGGCAGAAATATCCCTGCACTGATTGATGAAATCAAAAAGGTAAACGAACAGCATAAACGCAGAATTACTACGGGTATGCTTAATGATGTTATAAACGAGGCAGTGAACAAGCAACAGCCACCGTCAGATAAGGGTAAAAGACTTCGTATCTATTACGGCACACAGGCAAGTGTTGCACCGCCGACATTTGTGCTTTTCTGCCTGTGTTGTCAAAATCTCTGATGGCCTCAATTGCAGACTCAATAGCCTGTTTAGGAAGTACACATGGGCCAGCGTTAAAGTTATATGCTTTCATTGTGTATTGTTTTTATTTTATTTTAAAATGCTAATTGTAAATTCAAAGATATAAAAAAATACTTATGAATTACAATTAAAAGCCTAATTCTCTGTTATAATCTTTAAATTGTCGGAACCGGTGTTCTTCTCGCAGTAGTGGCAATGGAGTTTCAGTACTCCATTTTCGTATTCTGTTGAGAATTTTGT
>JAFODX010000093.1 GCA_017380475.1 Clostridia bacterium | reverse complement strand
TTGCACGTATGTATGGTAGATGTGGGCGAGGATGAGCCGATACAGATAGTATGCGGTGCTCCCAATGTTGCAGTTGGACAGAAAGTTCCGGTTGCACTTAACGGCTCAACACTCCCGGGCGGTATGAAGATTAAAAAGGGTAAACTTCGTGGCGTTATGTCAAACGGAATGATATGCTCACACGATGAACTCGGAATAGAACCCTCACGTCTTGGCTATGAGCCGGAATATGGGATACTGGTACTTGATGAGAATGCAGAAATCGGCAGTGACATCAAAGACCTGTTTGGTCTTAATGAAAACGTTGTTGAGTTTGAAATTACATCAAACAGACCCGACTGTTTCTCAATAATCGGTCTTGCACGTGAAACTGCGGCTACATTCAAAAAACCGTTTAATGTCCCGGCACCAACATTCAATGAAGTAGATGGGGACATAAATAATATGATTTCTGTATCAATTTCAGATCCCGGAAAATGTATGCGTTACTGTGCAAGAGCAGTAAAGAACGTTAAAATAGGCCCGTCACCGAAATGGATGCGTGAGCGTCTTGAGGCTTGCGGTGTAAGAGCAATAAATAATATTGTTGATATAACTAACTATGTTCTTTTAGAATACGGTCAGCCTATGCACGCATTTGATATACGTGACATAGCAGGTGGTAAAATCAACGTGCGTCGTGCAAATGACGGAGAGGTTATAAAGACACTTGACGAAGAGGACAGAACATTAACAGCTGATGACCTTGTTATAGCAGACAGTGACCGTGCAATAGCAATTGCCGGTGTTATGGGTGGTTTCAATTCAGAAATCAAGGACGACACAACAACTGTTGTATTTGAGTCGGCTATGTTTGATGCGGCATCTGTGCGTCTTACTGCACAGCGTGTAGGCTTAAGAACAGAATCATCATCACGTTTTGAAAAGGGACTTGACTATACAAACACAGTTCCTGCAATCGAGCGTGCGTGTCAGCTTGTAGAGGAGCTTGGCTGTGGCGAAAATGTTGGTGGTATGATTGATGTTTTGGGAAATGTACCTGAATCTGTTTCAATCAAGTTCCGTCCTGAAAAGATTAACGCATTTTTAGGTACTGATGTATCAACAGAAGAAATGCTTGAAATCTTTGCAAGACTCGGCGTTAAGGCTGATACAGACGAAATGATGCTTTATCCGCCGTCGTGGCGTCCCGACCTCTTGGCTGAGGCAGATATTGCTGAAGAGGTTGCACGTTTCTACGGCTATGATATAATCCCGACAACACTTATGACAGGTGCAACCACCTGCGGTATCAAGACCCCCGAACAGAAGCTTGAAAGCGAAATCAGCACAATCCTTACTTCGCAGGGAATGTATGAGATATACACATACAACTTCCAGAGCCCGTCAGTGCTTGACAAGCTTAATATTCCGGCAGATTCAGAGCTTCGCAATCAGGTTAAGATTTCAAATCCGCTTGGCGAGGACACATCTGTAATGCGTACAACAATGGCAGGAAGTATGCTTGATACATTGTCACGTAACTATAACTACCGTACAAAGAGTGCAAAGCTTTTTGAACTTGGCAGAGTATATATCCCCAATGAAAAAGGACAGCTCCCTGACGAGCCGAGAACACTTATGATGGGTATGTACGGCGATGTTGACTTCTTTGACATAAAGGGTGTTTGTGAGGAAATGTTCTCTGAACTTCATATTGACAATGTAGAATACGAAAGACTTACAGACAATCCTGTATATCATCCGGGCAGAAGTGCAGTTATCAAGGTTAACGGCAAGACACTCGGTGTTATTGGTGAGGTACATCCGTCAGTATTGCGTAATTTTGAAATCGGTACAAAAGCATATATAGGTGAGCTTGATTTTATGACTATATTTAATGCATCAAACCGTGACGTTAAATATACACCGCTCACAAAGTTCCCGGCAGTTACACGTGACTTCTCAATAGTAGTTGATGCTTCAACACCTGTTGCAGAAATCGAAAAGGTAATGAAGAAAGCCGGCGGTAAGCTTTTGACAAAGCTTGAGCTTAATGATGTATATACAGGCTCACAGATACCCGAGGGTAAGAAGAGCGTAATGTATAAGGCAGAGTTCAAGGCACCGGACCGTAGCCTTACAGGTGAGGAAGCGGATAATCTTCACGCAAAGATTGTCAAGAACCTCGGCAACGAGCTTGGCGCAGAATTAAGATAATGGCACAGTATCAGGATTTTGCATATGTCTATGACCGTCTGATGCACGAGGACATTGACTATGATAAATGGTGCGATTATATAGAAAATCTTTTCACACTCCACGGCGTATCACCTGATACGCTGTGTGAGCTTGCGTGCGGAACAGGTAATATGACCTGCCGTATGGAGAAAAGAGGATATGAAATCACAGCATCGGATATAAGCAGTGATATGCTTTCTATAGCATCAGAAAAACTTGATAACACAGAGCTTATATGCTCGGATATGTCAAAATTGGCATTAAGTAAAAAGTATGATGCTTTTCTGTGTATGATTGACGGTCTTAACTATGTTATAACACCGAAAGCTGTTCTTGATACGTTCATAAACGTAAAAAAGCATCTTAATGACGGCGGTGTATTCGTGTTTGATGTAAGCTCACGGTATAAGCTCAAACACATACTCGGAAATGAAACATTTATTCATTCTGAATATGATGTATTCTATTCGTGGCAGAACAGATTTATGGAAAAGCATAATCTGTCTGATATGCTTTTAAACTTTTTTGTGCGTAACGGTGATGCATACGACCGTTTTGAAGAACGGCATCTCCAGCGTGGTTGGAGTGAGAAAGAACTCACAAAAATGCTCAAAAAAGCAGGGTTCACGGAAATTTCTGTATATGATGAACTGAAATTCATCGCACCAAACCCCGAAAGTGCACGTCTTGTGTTTGTATGTAAATAACGAAAATATCTGTAAAATAATTAACTATTTGTGAACATTGTTCAAGATTACTTGACATAAAGACTATTTTATGGTACAATTGAATAAAATAGTAACAAGGAAAAAATTATGCAAGTAACAAAAAATCATGAATGGAGGTTGTTTTATGGACAGAATTACAAGAAGAACGGACAGCGGTAAGGTTTTACTGAACAGACATTTATTCCCTGAATATGCGGAAGAAACACTCCAGAGAGAGGTCTCGGCATTTCCGCCGTTTATGCAGGTACTGGAACGATTATGCGAGTATGAGGACAATCATTTTACAGAAATCGACTAATGATTTATATTGCAGGCAACAGCCTGCAATTTTTTTTTGAAAATAACTATTGAACGTTGGAATTTTCTGTGATATAATATACTTGTCACATTATTACATACAAATTTAATACCGAAAATGGGGAAAATACTTGTGTAAAAAGTTTTTTCTCTCTATTTTGCGTATCCATAT
>JAFODX010000092.1 GCA_017380475.1 Clostridia bacterium | reverse complement strand
TTGAGCCGGCAATATATAACTTTTTACCACCCTTTGCCCAAAGCAGAGTTTTGATAATTCTTTCTGCTATAGCATAGTTTTCTTCGTCATGGCCTGTATTTTCTTTGTATATGTCAAATTTATATACAGCTCTTAGCTCTTCGTGTCGTTCAACACAAATAACAAGCTCTTGCGACTCTGCCTTGGCTACAGCCGCCTTAAAATCGTTTATTACCTTTATCATAGGCATAAATTCCGGTTCGAGTTTTGCAATCATTTTAATCCTCCTTTATATAAAATACAGGGAGACTATTCATATCAGAATTGTCCCCCTATTAAAGCATTTTTAATTTTCATCCATTGCCTTAAGTAGATTCTCTAAGACAGGAACACAGTCGCCTACTATTTTATAGTCTGCCACAGCAAAGATAGGAGCTTTTGGGTCAGTATTGATAGCAATAACAGTCTTTGCTCCGCCAATTCCCGCAAGATGCTGAACTGCGCCGGAAATACCACAGCAAATGAGCAAATCAGGAGCTACGCTGTATCCTGTCTGACCAATCTGACTGCTATACGGGCAAAATCCCATATCTACCAACGGACGTGACGCGCCCACCTGTCCGCCAAGCTTATCTGCCAATGCCTGAACAAGCTTCAGGTTTTTCTTTTGACCGATACCACGGCCTGCAGCAACTATTATCTTACTTTGGCTTATATCTGCACCACGGCTGATAGCTGTTTCCTTTAGAAGTTTAACAAGCCCTGCCTGTCCGTCAAACTGAATTGTCACAGCCTCGCGGTCTGCAACCTCCATAGGTTCGGGAAGTGGTAATACTCCCGGACGAACTGTAGCCATCTGTGGACGGCTTGTTGCTGTACGAATTGTAGCCATCATGTTTCCGCCGAATGCAGGACGGGTTTGGAGAAGTAAGCCTGTTTCTGCATCAATGCTAAGCTCTGTACAGTCTGCTGTCAAGCCTGTTTGAAGGGCTGCTGCTACTCTTGGTGCAAATGCACGTCCGAACGGAGTTGCTCCAACCAAAAGAATATCAGGCTCAAACTGCTGTGCCAGACTAATTAAACTATCTGCATATGGCTGCTCAAGTTTTTCATCCAAAGCGCTACCAACGCTGCATATAACTTCGTGTGCGCCGCTTGCATGCAAAAGCTTTACACTATCCTGGGAAATTTTACCCAATACAACAGCGTAAAGAGGACGGTTGCTTTCTTCTGCCAATGTTTTGGCTCTGCCAAGCAATTGCAAGCCAACAGGTAAAAGTTCCTTTCCCTGAACCTCACAAAATACCCAAAGGGCGCCTTTTTTAATCTGTTCCATGGAGCACCTCCCTAAATATCTGAACAAGCTGCTGAGCTTGTTCTGCTTCATTACCGTCTATGCTTTGAGCCTCGCCACGTACAGGTGGTGTAAATGTACGAACAACCTGAGTAGGTGAGCCCTTTAGTCCGCAACGTGTAATATCTGCCTGCAGGTCTTCTGCAGTAAATGTTGGAATATCAGCAGCACGTCCGCGTAACATTCCAGGAATAGTTGGAAGCTGCGGCAGGTTCTGTCCCTTTGCTACTGTAATCAAAGCAGGTAGCGGCAAATAAAGCTCTTGTTCCACATCATCCCATACACGGCGAACCACTAAGTGATCCTCTGCCATTTCCAAAATTTCGCTTACATCGGAAACGTGTGGAATTCCAAGGTGCTGAGCAAGTTCAGGACCTATTTGCGCAGTATCACCGTCAACTGCCATTTTACCACAAACAATAAGATCTGCTCCCCCAAGCTTATTAATGCCAAGTGAAATAGCATATGATGTTGCAAGTGTATCTGCACCGGCAAATGCACGGTCAGAAAGAATTTCACCGTCATCAGCACCACGGCTGATAGCATCACGGAGCACCTTTTGTGCAGCCGGAATACCCATTGTGATAGCAGTAACAGTTCCGCCTACACCTTTTTTAATATCAAGTGAGGTCTGGAGCGCATATAAGTCAAAAGGATTGGTTACAGCGTTACGACCTGTACGTACAATCGTCTTGGTAAGAGGATCTATGCTAGCCGTTGCTGCAGCAGGTACTTGTTTCATACAAACAATTATTTTCATTACTTTACCTCCTCTTGCGGCGAGAATAAATTGCCTCGTCCCAACATCCATTTCGAGTCGAATGTGGCTTTCAAAGCTGCCATTTCATTAATATGCTCTGTTCCATACATTACCTCTAAGAACGGAGCTTTGAGCTTACCTACGCCGTGTTCTGCGGAAACAGCGCCTCCCATACGGGAAACCTCGGCTGCCCACTTAGCAAGGAGCGCCTTACCACGGCTGTACTCGTCCATATCTCTTGGCAAAATATTTACGTGAATATGATTGTCACCGATATGTCCCCATGCAGCATGCTGCAAGCCTTCTTCTTTTAAAGTAGTGTCATAAATTCCAAGAAGTTCTTCAAAGTATTCATCAGGTACAGCTAAATCTCCGCCAACCTTAGTAACTTCAGGATATGTATGCTTTGTGCGTTCTACCTGCATATTAACGCTTTCCGGAACTGCGTGACGGAAGAAATGAAGCATATCACGGTCACTGTCACTGCAAGCTACCCATGTATTATCAGGGTTGCCGCCTGCTTCTGCACAGTATCCGCTAAGTGCCTCTAAAAGCTCATATGCCTGATCTTCTGTTTCACAATGAAGCTCTGTATATACAGCACAGCCATAAGAATCCGGCAAGAAAGGAAGTCCTGCAAAAGCAGTACTTTCTGCCTTTTGCTTGCGCAAAATATCAAGTGCACAAGGGTCAAAATATTCTATAGCAACTATGCCCTCTTTAATTTGCTTTGCAAGTTTTGTGTACTTTGCAGCATGTATTTCCTGCGGGAAGAAGCAAGTAACGCCCCATGAAAGTGCAGGAACAGGCATAAGTGAGAGTTCTATCTCAGTTAAGACTGCAAGTGTACCATCACTACCAATAAGAAGATCTATTGCATCCATATCTGCACAGCAATAGTAACCTGAAGCGTTTTTACATTCAGGCATCTTATAAGTAGGTAACTTCACAGTAATGGAATTACCTTGTTCTGTAGGAAGTGTAAGCTCCAAGCCCTTTGCAAAGATTTGTCCTCTGCTGAGAGAAATGGTCTGACCATTTGCAAGCACTCCACGAACTGCCTGGATGTGGTTACGTGTCGGGCCGTAGTGATAGCTGCGAGCACCTGATGCATTACATGCTACCATACCACCGATAGTTGCTGTGCTCTCTGTAGGGTCAGGAGTAAACATCTGCACAGGAGCCTGAACAAAAGTTTTATATACTTCCTGAGATGCTTCATCCCAGGCACTTGTGTCAAAAGCACGTGCAGCAATTGCCTTGTTAAGTTTTTGTAGGATTACGCCGGGTTGTACTGTAATATAAAAATTATCATTCTCCGCGCGCATACCCAGTACTTTGTCCATTCTGGACATATTCAGCACATGACCGCCGAAGGGTACGGCTGCAGAAGCAAGACCTGTACGGCTACCCTGAACAGTAACAGAAGTTCCTGACTCAAAAAGCTCTGCCATAATCTGACATACCTGCTCGTGAGTTTCAGGGAAAGAAATACTTTCTGCATGACCAACCTTTTTTGATTCGTCACGAAGATATTCTTCATCTGCGCTGACAAGTTTACGAATAAGCGTTTGATCCATATTTTCACCTCTGGATTCATAATAATAAGTAAATAAGTTTAGCTAAGTACCCACCGACAAAATATGTACGGTGGGTTCTCTGAACTAGGCTAATATTTTCATAAGATCCGCAACATTTCCATTAAATGTGAGAATCATATCTATAATCTTTTCGATTTCGTCATCTGTCCTGCCTGAAGTTTGAATAAGCTCAAAAGCTTTGGCACGGAAATCATCAGTTGACATAGGAAGCTCAGGCTCACCCAGTGCATAGTCTGCCTGGAAAGTAAAGGTTTCATCACTCTTAAGAGTAACGGTTACCTTTGCCATACGTTTTTTTGGAACCTGTGCTGTCATTTCCACATCTTCCTGGACTGAAACCTTTTTTGCAAGTGCAACAATATCAGGATTATTGAGAGTTTCATCACTAAATGATGAAACTCCGATTTTACCGGTAACAAGTGCCATCGCAATACAAAACGGAGTAGACATCTTTCCTTCTACAATACTTGGTATGTCAGTATGGTCGTGACCTTTAATGCCCTGACCGTACATATCTACACGGATATGTTCAATATCACGCCAGTTTACATTATTGTCGGCCACGGCTCTTATTGCCGCGTATACCGCCCCGTGTGTATGTCTGCAAGAAGCATAAGGTTTATGATAACAACCGCAGATGTTGTAGTCTGCATTATGCTCCAAAGAAAGCACTTCGGGTTTACAGGTGTCACTGGCAGCCTTAAAAAACCCAAAATCGCCATCAAGAGGAGCGAGCGGGCCTTGAAATCCTGCTCGTACAATCAAAGCCGCAGTAATACCGTCATGTGTTGCTCTGCCGATATTATAAGGTTTCATTGTTGAACTATCTTTTTGCATTTCAAGAATTCCACCTGCACTTGAACATGCTGCAGATAAGGTAGATTTAAATTGCTCTCTGTCAAAATCAAGTAGTGCCGCTACACCAATGGCAGCACCAATTGTTCCAACTGTACCGGATGAGTGAAATCCTCTTCCACGGTGCCCTGGCTGAATGCAGTTACCCATACGAATCGCTGCTTCGTAGCCGATTATAATACCTCTTAAAATATCGTCCATACTTAAGTTTTCTTTTTCTGCTACTGCAAGCACAGCCGGAATTACAGCCGAACCAAGATGAACAGTAGAAAAACGGTGACCGTCGTCAAAGTCATAAGCGTGACCACTCATGCCATTGACAAGTGCCGCATTCTGAAGCGATGCTTTGCGTCCAAATCCTACAGCTGTTGCTTCATCCCCCGAAAACATATCAAGATAAGCAGAAAGATTATCGTGCAAAAGCATTGCACCTGCATACATAGTTCCTATTTCGTCTAAAAGGCACTTACGTGCCTCTTCCTTTACTTCTTCCGGAATAGGTCCTGATTTTAATGTATAAAGTGTATGTACAAAAGTATCAGATAAATTCATACTCTTATCTCCTTAATAGGCAGATTAACCTTTAATCTTCTGAAGTGCATCATAAATTATAGGCCATTGTGCTTCAGGACGCTTGCCCCAAACAACCATAATGCAATCTACCAATTCTTTGATACCTTTGTCGCTTGTGTCAAGACCTAAGTCTTTGAGTGACATAGGCTGTCCGATAGCTTTCATGAAACGTGCAAAATTCTTTGTTTCATACTCACTACGCTCATAAGCATACATTGATGCCTGACAACCGAGACCTACGATTTCACCATGCAACCACTCGCTTGTTTCTTCTGTATACTTAGCCTTACAAGCGTAGTAAAGAGCGTGAGCAAAGGTAGCACCCTTGCCATTACCGCTTTGAATCAAGGAATGATTGCTGTAGTTTACAGCTGCTGCGATAGCAGTTGTAGCAACGTTTGCAAAAACGCAAGCATCAAGATCATCTGTAACCTTGTGCTCGATACAGTCACGATATGCCTGTTCGCCACGGTTTAAGATAATTTCGTTAGTTGTGCCTGCCATAACCTTAGATGTATACATGCCTACAGGTGTATTGTTTACAGTATAAGACTCATCCATAAAGCCTGTCTCGATATACTTGGCAAAAGCATCAGCCATACCTGAAGCAAAGAGTTTTACAGGTGCATCTGCAATAACCTGAGTATCAATAACAACTGCATCAATTTCTGTTGGATGCCAGATTCTGTCGATAGGCTTATGGTCAGGAGTGTACATAACACTCATAGCTGACCAACAGTTGAATGTTGCTACGGATGTAGGTGCATTCAAAACAGGAAGTCCACTGCACTTACCTGAAGCCTTAGCCATATCTATAACCTTACCGCCGCCGGCACCGATTACTAAATCTGCCTTTTGCTGCGGAATTAATGTGTTTTGAAGATAGTCAAGTGTTTCATATGTACAGTCAGAAGTCATGGTGTAGAAATATGGCTCTACGCCTGCCTCTTTGAGGCTTGCTTCCATCTTGGAACCTACAGAATCGAGGGCACTTTTACCACCAACTATCAATGCCTTTTTACTCTTTAGCATAGCGGCTTCTCTACCGACAATTTCAACAGCGCCGGGAGCTTGAACGTATCTGCCGCAGCCGAATTTCATAGGTTTGAATTCATTGCTCATTACTTTATTCTCCTTATATTAAAGTTCCACACTTGCTATACGTGGTTCAAAACAGCAACCGGGACGTATAGCAACCACACGTACACCACTTGCACGCTGAGGTCCAACCTTCATAAATGTAGCAAGAACTGTTGTCTTACCATTAAGACCGAGAGGACCTACATCTGTTTCGTTAACTTTATCTGTAATGTACTTTTCCATATCATTTTGCTTGCTGAAGTCTCCGTAAACCATTGCTTCCATCATAAGGGCAGTAGCTTCGTACTGTGAACGACCTACGCCAACAGCAACAGCGCATGGTGTACATCCAAGCAATTTAGTAGCTTCCTTGGTACGTGTAACAATTTCGTCAAGCACAACGTCTATGCTATGCTTATGGAATATACGGTGTGTTATACCGCGGATAGCAGGGCCGCCGCCAAGCATAAGCACGTGAACACGAAGCACGTCTTCCTCAACCTCTTTGATGAGGAAAGGTGCTGTGTCAAGAGCATCGCTGTCAGGGCTGATTCCGCCGCTCATATCAATTCTTTCCTTATCGCCACCCATAATAGCCATAGGACGACCGGGTAGTGTGCGAAGTCCTTCTCGAACACCCTCTTGTATAGCAGACATAAGGCTGCCTGTTATAGCACGGTTTGGGCCTACCTCAATAAATACGTGTGGTATACCTGTATCGTCACATAACGGACTACGGTTACATTCTGCAACCTCTGCATTTTCTAAGATTGTTTCAAGATTCCATTTTGCACGAGTTAATTCCTCAGATGCAATAGCACGGCGATAAGCCTCTTTTTTATCCTCGCTGAAGGTAGAGCCTGCTCTAACAAGAGTATCCGCCACCTTTGCAACTACTTCATTGTAATCAAAAGACATACGAATTTCCCTCCTTAAAACATACTCTGACCGTGAGCGGCCGCAATAATGCAAGGGAATTCTTCCACTTGCAATTCATAAAATGCTTCCATACCAAGCTCCGGATGTGCAACACAGCGCTTAGCTTTAACCTTACTGTTAAGGAGCGCTGTAACGGGAGCTATTACCGCGTAAACGGCGTTGTACTGGTTAAACATTTCTACTGTTTCTTTTTTAAGTGCACCTTTACCCAAGTGCATTCTGATACCTGCTTTTGTAAGCTGTGGCATAGTACCCTCAATCTCAAGCTTATTACTTGATGTAGGGCCAACACCTGCAGGACTTACTGCTGTGTGGAAAATTACACTGCCCTGGAGGTTAATGTCGTGCTCTTCCAATGTACCTTCGTCAATCATTTCAACTATCTTTGGAAGTACGGCGTCACGACCTGCATATATTATGCCGGAGACATTTACAATGTCTCCGACTTTAAGCTCACTTAGCACTTCATCAGTAAAAGGTGCTGTTATTGTTCTGATTTCCATAATTGTATCCCTTTCCTTTATAGATTTTGGGGATTAGTGATTTAAAGAACCCTTTGGTGAGTATGTAGCTTCAGGATAGTAAGCATCAATTACACGCTTAACAAGAAGTACCTGCTTAGCACGCTTCTTTGCGTCTGCTTCTGTAGAATCCCAGCTGTGTGTTTGTGCAACTGAACCACCTGTCTTTAAGTAGATAGGAGATGCAACACGGATCATTTCAGGAACTTCGTAGTGACGGATAAATCCACCTGATGAAGCAGGGTTTTCTGTATGACAGTCGATAGGAATATCGATAGCTGAACGAACAGCTGCAAGGTGCTGGAGCTGATAGTCTCTTACGATATTGAATGAGTCAGCACCGATGTCCTGAAGAAGCTTAGCTGAACATGGGTTACCATGGCCTGAGTGAGCTGACATCTTAAACTTGCAATCCTCAGGAAGAAGACCTGCTTCACGAGCCTTGCCGAGTGCCCACAAGCATCCTTCATCATATATAAGGAATGTACGAACGCCCAAACGAGCTGCACGACGTACATCTTCGATAGCTCTTACTACCTGATCCTGACCGCGGAGACGATAACCCATACGTACGCCTTCAGGGCTCTTAACAGATGCACTTGTATCTGTTGTAGCACGAGGTCCAACAGCGAGTACCAATTCTACCTGATATTCTTTAGCTAAATCTACCATACCTGTGATATCTTCGTCTGAAAGAGTCCAGATACCCTTTGTCTGTGTTACACGGTGAATGTAGAAGCCGAGTCTGTCAACTTCTTCAAGCAATGCTTTCATTACCTTTGGTCCCTGGATACCCGGTACCTCAAAACGGTATTGGCAACCGTCATCAAAACGCTTCTCTGAGTCGGGAAGCTGATAAAGGTCTCCACCCGGTTGGCCGATTGACTCCAAAAATGCTCTTGTTTCTTCCATTGTGTTCATAATAAATTCCTCCTGTTTTATAAAAAATTTTAATTTTAAACTTGTTTAGTCTCGCTTAATCTGGCGAATGACATCAATTACTGTTCCGTCACGATATTCAACGATACAGGTAATTTTGTCTGTTGTTTCAATAGGCTTTGGTACGCCTGTAAGCGAATAAGCTGTTTCAAGCAGCTCTTCAATAGATACCGTCTTAATTCCGGCTTTTTGAAGGTCTTCCTTTAGCATCTCATAGCTCTTGTGCTTTGGATTAAGTGCTATGCCCGCTTCTGTAACAACAACTGCTACAGAAGAACCCGGAGTACAGCATGTAAATACCTTATTTACTACTGACGGGATTCTGCCACGGACAATAGGAAGTGTTACGATAGAAATATCTGCTCCGTCTGCAACATCGGGACCTCCTCCGATGCCTGACATCATCTCACCGTTTGAACCGGTTAAGATATTGATATTAAAATCTACGTCAATTTCAAGTGCTCCTAAAACACCGAAATTGAGCTTATCAAGAGAGCAACTCTTGTTAAACATATTAGCATACATAGAATTGTCTATTTCTATGATATTTGGCTCTTCTACAATAGCTCTTGCCGCTACAGCATCAAATGACTGTGAGCAAAGCAGTGCACGAACAAGACCCTTTTTGTGCATCTCAACAATATTCGCTGTCATTCCGCCAAGAGCATAGCTTGCCTGAATACCTGCTTTTTCTGTGTGTTCAGCAAGGAAATCTGTACAAGCAATACTTATTGCACCTGCTCCTGTCTGGAAAGAATATCCGTCCTTAAAGAGTCTGCTTGCCGCCATAACATCAGCCGCACGCTGTGCGATAAGAAGGTCACGGGGATTTTTTGTCTTACGGGCAGCGCCTGCTCCGATTTTTGCAGAGTCGCCAATCTGGTCAACCTTTACAACATAATCCACATACATCTGTGAAATAGAGATTGGAACGCAAGGGTATGGAACCAAATTATCTGTAATAACCACTACGTTCTCAGCGCAAGTAGCATCAATAAATGAATAACCAAGTGAGCCACAGGCGTTTGGTCCAACCTGTCCTGTACAGTTTCCAAAGTCATCTGCTGCAGATGCACCGATGAAAGCTACGTCAATTGACAAATCTCCGGTTTCAACAGCATGAGGTCGAGCACCATGTGGACGAAGTATAACCGGTTCTGCAAGTTCCAGACCGTCAACTACTGCGTCGCCAAGCTCACCACGAATACCACTTGCCTGAATACGATTGATAGTACCATCTTTTACAAAATCCACGATTGACGGATTTTTAATATTTACAACTGCACTTGGTGCAAATCTAAGACCTTTGATACCAAGCTCCTTGATAGCTGAAAGCACCTGTCCGATTATATAGTCGCCTTCTCTGAAACTGTGGTGGAAAGAAATAGTCATTCCGTCACTAAGGCCTGTTGCCTTAATTGCTGCCTTCAAATCCGGCATAAGCTTTGTTTCTGCCGCGCCACGTTTACTTGGCTTTCTGCGAGAGCATACCGGCTTATCTGCCTCAATAAACTCTCTTGGTCCGGCATAAGGCTTTACT
>JAFODX010000091.1 GCA_017380475.1 Clostridia bacterium | reverse complement strand
TGTTCATAGCACCAACCCATGCCATTTGGTCTGTTGCTTTGAGTTCTTCGGTAATCCCTTGTTTGCCTGCCATATCTTTAACAAGCTTATCAACCATTTCTTTTGCGGTTGTGTCAATCTCTTCAAGATAGGCAAGCCAAGTCCCGTTGAGCATTTTTGCTGAGTATAGGCAAGGTCTGTTTTCTTTAATGAATATTGAGTGTAGCCTGCCGTACTTACCGATGTTGTATTTTTCTTCGGGTGCTTTCAGGTTTGGAATGTAGTAATCACCGTCTCTTACATACTCAATTCCGTTTTCAATAATCTTTTCTTTCATAGCTTTACGCCTCCTTCAAATTTGGTATCTTCATTTTATCAGAAGGCATTTACTTTGACGAATGTGCGGATAAAAATATAATAAAAAGAGATAAAACTGATTAAAGTTTTATCTCCTGAGATTTCGATATTATTGTTTTTCGAGTTTGCTATTAAAATTAGGATAGTCAAGATATAATAAAAATCCGAACCCTTCACCGATTGGTACAAGGTTCGGATTTCTACTGTTTGGTGCACCAGAAAGGACTTGAACCTTCACGTCGGGGACACTAGATCCTAAGTCTAGCGCGTCTGCCAATTCCGCCACTGGTGCGTATTATGTTTTGTTGCACTGTATGCGGAACAGTCAGCCGCGCGTCTGCCCACGACTCGCTTCGCTCCCTGCATAACCTCTGCCAACCAATCAAGCTTCGCAAATGCTCGCTTTCTTGGGGCATCGGAAAATTTCCGCCACTGGTGCGTATTAAATTTTATCTCTTAAATTTTACACGGTAGAGATACACCGAGGAGGAGCATATCGCTTAATCCTCATCAATGAAAATGGAAAAACCATAATCAACATTGACTATTATAGCAAATTATCGGTACTTTGTCAATACGAAAAATCCTAAATTCTTCTAAATTGTAAGTTTGTACCGATAAAGTGCCGTGATAGTCGTTTTTTTAGTTGATTTCGTCAATATTATACGGTGTAATCTGGTATACGAAATAGTTCAGCCAGTTTGAGAACAGTAAATGTGCGTGCGAACGCCATCTTACCAACGGCTTCTTTTTCGGATCGTCGTTTGTGAAATAGTTTGCAGGGATATTCGGGTTCATACCCTTGTCAAGGTCACGGAAATACTCATTTTTAAGCGTGTCAGCGTCGTATTCGCTGTGGCCCATAACAAATATCTGTCTGCCCTTTTTTGTTGTCACAATATAAACGCCTGCATCATCCGAATCGGCAAGGATTTCAAGGTCTGAAACTTTATGTATATCTTCTGCACGCACCTCTGTATGGCGTGAGTGCGGTGCAAAGAATGTACTGTCAAAACCACGTACGAGCTTTGCTGTTGTACGGCGCACATTATGTCTGAACACACCGGAACACTTTTCCGACAGCGGGTACTTGGGGATACCGTAATGGTAATAAAGACCTGCCTGTGCTGCCCAACAGATATGGAGTGTCGATGTAACGTGTGTTTTTGACCATTCCATAATCTCGGCAAGCTCGTCCCAATAGTCAACGTCCGTAAAGTCGATATTCTCAACAGGTGCACCTGTGATAATCATACCGTCGTATTTGCTGTTTCTGATGTCGGAAAATTCCTTATAGAAAGTTGAAAGATGTTCTTCGGACGTATTCTTTGAAACGTGTGTAGACATCTGTATAAGCTCTACCTCAACCTGAAGCGGTGTATTTGAGAGTAATCTCAAAAGTTGTGTTTCCGTTTTTATCTTTTCAGGCATAAGGTTTATTATAGCAATTTTAAGCGGACGGATATCCTGCTTTGCCGCACGCTTTTCGGTCATAACAAATATGTTTTCTTTTTCAAGCTGTTTTGTTGCAGGAAGCTTATCTGCAATTTTAATAGGCATATATCCACCTCTTTCAGGTTAATTATATTTTAAAATTTAATATAAGTCAGGCAATTACGCCCATGCCCTCCAACAGGATTTTCGTGCCCATAAGGACAAGTATAATTCCGCCGGCAAGTTCGGCTTTGGACTTGTAGCGTGTTCCGAAAATGTTTCCGACTTTTATTCCGAGTGCAGAGAGCATAAATGTTATAATACCAATTGCACAAACAGCGAAAAGCAGACGTGGAATCTCACGTATCATAAAAGCAAAAGTGATTCCTACTGCAAGTGCGTCGATACTTGTTGCAATTGCCATAACCAGCATCGTTTTTGCCGCAAAGCAAGAGTTACACTCTTCAACTTCGCCTGAAAATGATTCTTTAATCATATTCAGCCCGATAATAGCAAGTAATACAAATGCAACCCAGTGGTCTATTGAAGTTATATACTGCTGAAAAGTTGAGCCAAGGAAATAACCTATGGTAGGCATCAGGGCCTGAAACCCGCCGAACCACAGTCCTGCTGAAATATAATGCTTTAATTTAAGCTTTTGTGTTGCGAGGCCTTTGCATACTGAAACTGCAAAAGCGTCCATTGACAAACCTATTGCGATAAGTAAAAGCTCTGTAATTCCCATTATTCTCTCCCGATTAGCATTATTTCATATTATATTATCACATTTTTGTATTTTATGCAATAGAAAATAAAAATATATTTTAAGAGTTCTATAAACAGGGTTGTCTTAATAGAATTTATCATAAACTATTTAAGGAGGACAGCCTTATGTATATAGTAACAAACGAGGAGGCCACGCCCCGGAATAATATTATAAACATACTTCCGCCGTCTATAAGGCGGTATATGTATAATATCAATCTTGATGAGGCGGAAGAAATACGGCTGATACAGGGTAAACCGTTATTTATACGTTATCCCGATGCCGATTATTACATAACGCAAAAAGGTATTCTCTGCCGTGAAGAACAGGCGGGGATACATACAACAAAAAAACAATTAGACGAGCTTTTGGAGCGTATAACGAAATCGTCGTTATACTCTGTGAAAAATGAAATAAGAAACGGATATATCACCGTTGAGGGCGGTCACCGTGTGGGGATAGTCGGAACGGCGGTTACGGAGGGTGATGAGGTAAATTTCATAAAGAATATATCGGCAATGAACATACGGCTTGCAACGGAAATAAAAGGCGTGTCAGATGCTGTTATCGGAACTGTTTTAAACGATGGGGTCAGAAATACATTGATAATATCGCCGCCCGGTTGCGGAAAAACAACACTGTTACGTGACTTGATACGAAATATTTCCAACCGTGGTTATTGTGTGGGTGTTGCGGACGAGCGTTGCGAAGTTGCGGCGATGCATAACGGTGAAAGCGGATTTGATTTGGGCGGTCATACCACGGTGCTTGAAAACTGCCCTAAAGCATATGCAATGACAACGATGTTGCGGTCAATGTCGCCTGATGTAATAGCCACAGACGAGTTAGGAACAGACCACGATGCAGACGCTGTTTCAAAAATCATAAACAGCGGTGTAAGTGTTATTGCAACGGCACACGGCAGAGGTAGGGAACAGTTGTTAAACAGAAAAGCGTTTCGGAAAATGCTCCCGATGTTTGATGTTGTAATCACGCTTTCAAAACGCAACGGAGCAGGTACGGTGGAGAAGGTGGAAGAACCGTGATAAGGCTGTTTGGGGGATTGCTGATTTTTATAGTATCTGCATACTGCGGATTTTACTTTTCGGACCTGCTGAAAAAGCATCGTGATTTTCTGAGGTCAGTTTCGGGCGCGTTAACATTTACCGCATCCGAAATTGAGTTCGGGCATTGTGAGCTTGAACGGATTTTCAGGCGTCTGGACACATCGCCTGCAATGTACGGCTTTTTCAATGCCTGTGCGGACAAAATCGGGGATTGCGGAATACGGCGTGCGTGGGCTGATACGGTTGATGAATATATCGACCGTACGGGGATTACAGAACCTGAAAAGGACGTCTTGCTACAGCTAGGCAATCAACTCGGAATGAGCGATGCAGACGGTCAGAAAAAGGCGATTTCAAGGACTGTAAAACAGCTTGATGAATATGCAGGGCTTGCAGATGCAGAATACACAAGGCTTTCAAAGCCATACCGCAGTTGCGGAATTCTTTTGGGGGTGTTTGTTCTTATAATCATTGCATGAACGGAGTGAGGAAATGGAGATAGATTTGATATTTCAGATAGCGGGAATAGGTATAGTTGTTGCAGTGATAAACCAGTTACTGAGCCGTGCAGGGAGAGATGAGCAGGCACTTTTAGTAACGATTGCAGGTTTAGTGGTAGTGCTTTTTATACTGACTGAACGTATAGGGGAGCTGTTTGCGTCAATCAAGCAGATTTTCAATCTATGAGTGAGCTTGTTAAAATCACGGCAACAGGATTAATCGGCGGACTGCTTGCCCTCACACTCCGTCAACAAAAACCTGAAATTGCACTACTCATTTCGCTTGTCACATCGGTTATAATAGCAGGCAGTGTAATGAGTGGTGTGGGCGAGCTTGCAAATGAGCTTGAGATGATAGTTTCTGAATGTGGTATGGATATAAAATACTTTTCAGTGTGTATAAAAGCAGTTGGACTTGCATATATATCACAGTTTGCCGCAGAAATACTGCGTGACGGCGGCGAGGCGGCGGTTGCATCGAAGGTAGAGGCAGCAGGAAAGGTTTCTATTCTGATTCTCTCAATGCCGGTTATCATCTCGTTTTTACGGTTGTGCCTTAAGGTGGTGAACGGTCTGTGAAACGGATTACGGTTATAATTTTAATATGTTTTTTAATACCCGTATCGGTTCTCGCATATGAAATCCCCGAAATATCGGGATATGATATGTTCACTTCCACGGCAAAAGAGATTTCTTCAGGCAGTTTTACATTGAACCCCGTACAGATTTTCAACAACATTATTTCATCTGTTACCTCTGAAATAAAAGGCTGACGACACCCATCTTACCGAGGGCTTTGAGTCCGATGAGGATATGGTAGAGCTTAACTTCCGCCATTGGAAGGGTAAGGTTATGATGAATGAGAATATGATGTCTCAGGATGAGGATTCTACAGCTGTAGAGCAGACGCCACCACCGGCAAATGTTCCTCAGAACAAGCCAGAGCCAGCACAGACAACCAAAAAGAGCTCGTCTCGCCCAAGTCCCGCCTTTAGACGCCCACAGCAGAATCTGC
>JAFODX010000005.1 GCA_017380475.1 Clostridia bacterium | reverse complement strand
AATAGGTTACAGCTCTGTTATTATGTCAGAAGGGCTCGCCGAAGGCGGAACAATAACAACCCTCGAATATGACGCAGATTCAGTTAAGATTGCGCGCGAGAATATACGTCGTGCAGGACTTAGTGATAAAATTTCTGTAATTGAAGCGGATGCGAAAGATTATCTTTCATATCTTGACGGTGACGAGAGCTTCGACCTTATTTTTCTTGACGGGCCAAAGGCGCACTACCTTTTTATGCTCGACGATGCAGTGAGGCTGCTTAGAAAAGGCGGACTTCTCATATCGGATAATATCCTTTTCAAGGGCATGACCGCTGACGATAATCATTTTGCGCGCAGGAAAGTAACCATTATCAACAGACTGCGCGAGTATATTGATGCGCTTATGGCACATCCACAGCTTGAAACTTCAATACTTTCACAAGGCGACGGTATTACCCTGTCGGTTAAAACCGTATCGGACCACGAACGGTTCGGCAATTAGGAGGTGCGCGTTATGCAGGCTTTACATTCGACCTGGTCAAAACCCCGTACAAGCTCAGGCGGGGAGTTCTATATAGAAGATTTTGATTTGCTGAGTACTATTTTGTCGGCACTCAAATGGCGCGAAAAGAACGGTACCATAAAAATGGTAACGGACAGCGTTGGCTATGAATTTTATAAATCGAGAGGTATGTGTAATATCTGGAACGGAATAACAACAGAGCTTGACGGTATAAGTACCGATATCGACCCTGAAACATTCTGGGCAGCGGGCAAGCTTTTTGCTCTTAAAAACAATGACGCTCCCGTGGCGGTTATTGATACTGACTTCATTGTCTGGGACAGGCTCGCATTCGACAAGCTCCCCGACCTTACTGTTATTCACAAAGAGGAGCTTTACAGCGATATTTATCCCGATATTTCCGAATTTAAAATGAAACGCGGATTTGTGTTTGACCCAAACCTTGACTGGCACATAAATCCCGTAAACTCCGCATTTTATGTAATTAAAAACACGACGCTTAAACAACTTTATGTAAACCAAGCTCTGTTGTTCATGGAAAATGCGGATGGCAGGGATCCGGTAACATATATGGTGTTTGCAGAACAGAGACTTTTAGCTATGTGCGCAAGAATGTCAGGCATTGAGATAAAGGAACTGTCGTCGCTTACGCGGCTTTTTGAGGACGGGGAAAGGTATTTTACACATATATGGGGCATGAAAGAGCAGATGCGCAAAAGCGATACATTGCGCCGCGACTTCTGTTTACGGTGCATCGACCGTATAAAAACAGACTTCCCCGATTTTTCCGATAATTTTTCAAAAATTCCTGAACTTGAAAGCTACTTATAAAAAGTGCTTGATTTTAGCATAAATGTGTGTTAAAATGAGCTAAACGAAGTAAGCTGGGCAATCGCGTACATTTTTGTATGAGGAAAGTCCGGGCTCCACAGGGCAGGATGCCTGCTAACGGCAGGTGGAGGCGACTCTAAGGATAGTGCAACAGAAAATAAACGCCGCTTTGGCGGTAAGTGTGGAAATGTGAGGTAAGAGCTCACACAGAGACCGGGTAACCGGCCTTTGGTGTAAACCCCATCCGGAGCAACTTTGGGAATGTTAAGGCGGCCCGCCGTTTTCCCTTGCAAGGCTTGAGCCGTCCGGTGACGGACGGACCAGATAGATGATTGTCCACGACAGAACCCGGCTTACAGGCTTGCTTCTTAATTTAAAGATTAAAAAACTGCTCTGTTGAGCAGTTTTTTATTTCCATTTATTATAATTAATGTAACTTATTGACTTTTTTGTAGAATTCTGGTAAAATTAAGTGAAAATAATCACGGATTCTAAATATTGCAAACGGAATTCGAGTAAATCATCAAAGGAGATTTTTATAATGAAAAAAATTATTTCTTCAACAATCGTTTTATCTTTATTGCTTTCACTGTTCACATTCACAGTATCAGCAAACGAAACAGTAAGTGTTTTAATTAACAAGGGACTTAATTTTGAATATATGGGTGATGAATTTATCCCGTACGACGAAGATATTAATGCTATTGTTTATCCTATTACTTATAACGACAGAACATACATACCGGCAAGATTTTTAGCGGAAGCTATCGGATTTACCGTAACCTGGGATGGCGAAACTCAAACTGTTGGTTTCAATGATGGCGGCGTTGAAAAGGTCAACGAAGCCAAACACGGCGACAGAACACCTTATCAGGATACTGCCATTTTAAATAAAAACATAAAATTCACCGTCAACGGAGAACCCTTTGTTCCGACAGAGGATGACGGAAGCATCTGCTATCCTTTAACCTACAACGACAGAACATATATCCCTGCAAGATTTATTGCAGAAAAAGCAGGATTGTCAGTTGAGTGGGTTGGAGATTCACAAACAATTAAGCTTGACTATGCTGATACTTACGAAGAAGTGGATGTTGTTGTTCCGACACAGACTCCTGCACCGCTTGTAACTGCACCGCCTGCAGAAACTCAAACTCCTGCACAAGCACCTGCAGCCAATAAACTCGGTCTTGAAAATTACGGATTTGAACTCTGGACCTGGACCCCGCACGCAAGAGTGGTTAAGTTTATAAATGCGGAGGATGGTGATAGAATTGCATATATCCCCGGACCGATAGAATTGATTGGTAAACCGCTTACATTTGCAGGATATGGCATGACATCTTCCTTTATTGACGGTATATACAGCGATTCCAGACATTTTGATTTTTCAACCGATAAAAACATATTATGGGTAAACGCTAACCATAACGAAGAATCATATTTAGAGATAAATCTCACAGGCGATGTTCAGGAATACAAAAAAGCACTTGTACAGTTCGCAAAAGACAACTTCTATCTAACAGATACAATAACAAAGAACGGAAAAGAGTATTTACCGCTATTAACAAAGCTTATTTATGAGTTTGATAATGATTCAATGAAAATAATCGTATGTGATTCGAATATATTCTCTTATATAATGAGCAAAATACTTGGTTAAAGAATAAAGGGGTTCGCAAAAGCGAATCCCTTTCTTATTGCAGTATTTGTTTACATAATATCATAGTTACGGTAAACAAATTTGTCAGCGCAAGCACAAATATACTTATTCCGCCGATGATGCCTTTGTTTTTGATTGTATAAATCCCGTAAGACACTGTTCTTACAACCGAAACAAGAACGGCAATGAAAAAGACTATATTTATAAGCATAATTTCCCCCTTATCAATAGTAATAAGTCATTCCGGTGCGCTTTATCCTGAGTTCTGTTGACACTTCGAACTGCCATTCTTTCGGGTCGAATGTTTTTACATATTCTCTGTACTTCTGATTTGACAGAAAGAACCGCTTGAACTTCCCTCTTATTCCGAGCAAATCTGAACCCATTCCGTTATACACCCGATGCAAAAAATCCTCAGTTGCTCTGTCTACCATTTCACCTGCTCTTATATCAATAGCAGGACTGTTTTTATGCTTTTTGGGTATTGATAAAAGCTCCGCCTCAAGCTTGAGCTTTATCAGCACCTTTTTGTTTTCTCTGTCTATCTCAAACTGCGGCGCTCTTTTTTCTTCAAGGCTCATTGTTATGGGCGTATCAGGGTTATACTCATCGTAAAAAGTGGCTTTGCTATTGGATATTTCGCCCATCAGGATATTATAGATATCTGCATCACTGCTCCCAAGCCTGCCAATATATGTGTCCCCGCAAAACACAGCAATGCCCATCGTTTCGCTCTTGTTTTTCACCTGAACACCTGCCTCGCCCGGCATATAATTCTTCGTTCCGCTTCCGAATCCGTTTTCTACGGGTTTGGCATTCTTGTTTTTATCGTTCTCTGACGGACTTTGGTCCTGACTCCCCTCTTCGCCCGTACCTGCATCGGTATCGCTTTTTTCCTTTTCACCGCCGGCAACGCCTGCAAGGGGTAATGCACAGTCACGGTCGCCTGATGTGTATGCCATATAAAATTCCCCGGCATTATTCTGCGGTACAGGTCCGCCTTTTTTATTTTCGTATGTGAGCTGATAATATTTAACGGGATTGAGCTCAACCACAGGCTTTACACCCTCCAGATACTCACCAGCATCCTCTGCTATTGCTATATAAATATCGGGACGGATATCGTTATTTCTTGCTACAACGTCAGTTATTTCCGAAAGTCCCTCTTTTGCGATTTCTTCAGATATAACTATTATTTTTGCGTGCGACAATGATAAATCCTTTGAGACGATTGAGTCTGCGTGGCTTATCGCTGCATATACCGTCGGAGCTTCAACCACAAGGTTTTCAACAATATCACCGCCCGTTCCGCCGCTTTCTGATGCACCGCCGCTTATTTTTGTAGGATTTGCAAACTGTATCGTATAATTATATCCGTCCTCTGCCTTATCAATGCCGAGTGCTGTGATATATCCTATGTCATTGGGTTCTTCCCCCACACACGAGGATAACATAAGAGAAACTGCAACAATTGTGATAATTTTGAGCATCATCTTGTTCATTATCTGATTCTCCTTTCTGTTTTATGCGTATGTTAAAATTAGAATAAACCGACAAGATTGTGCCGACGTGCGAACGAATCTGTACTCAATGTACGTGAGTGAGCACGGAAGTGCAAGATTGATGGTTTATTCTGATTTTTCCGATTGTTTCACGTGAAACAATTTATAAATAACTCCGATTATCAGCGGTATAATAAATGCAGGTATATACAGCCATCTGTTTATTATCCCCTCAAAATGGAGCAAATCATTAAGCGATTCAGGTATAACCGCAATGCCCACAAGTCCTATTACTATAGGAGCAATAAGCGGTTTTGAATGTCTTAAACCAAAGGTGTCACGCCACACCTCTGCAAGCACCGCACCGTATAACGCACTGTAGAGGAATATTGAAATTGACCATATGAACTGAAACAGAGCCTCAAGTCTTGAGAAAAAGTCGCTCAGGTTTATAAGGCGTTCAAGCTGATACACAGGAACGATGAACTCTGTAGATGCAGGATATGAGTAACACGCACCGTAGAAGAAAAATATCAGAACAGCACACGCACCGCCGAATAAAATGGCTTTCCTGCCTGATTTTTTGTAGGTGTCACTGTCTTTTATCCTTGGCAGAAGAATATTCAAAATGAGTAAGTCAGCAAAAACAGATAACGCTGACAATCCATCAACCAATATACTTTTTACGCCGTTTCCGAAAACGGGCATCAGATACCCGAAGTTCATATCGGGTATGAGCATTAAGAGAAACGCACCGAAAACCACACCTGCAACGGGCAGAAAAAGCTGTTGTACACGTGCTATTGCCTCAATTCCGCAAGATGCACCGAATATCACCACAAGAACGAATATCGTTCCGATTATTTCAACGTATGTTTTCTGCAACAGCACAAGTCTGATTACTGCAGGAAAAACACGGACAATACTCACAAAATTGAGTGCAAGCACCGCAAATACAGCGATTCCCGTAATTATGCGTATTCCCCGCCCGCCGATTCTGTCTGCAAGAGCGATTACATTTTCTTTTGACGGATACAATTTCTGTATTACAATAAACAACCCGAACGCAATCGCTGTTACGTATACCGCAGTAAGCCATGACGCATTTGCACAGTAAACAAAAATATTTCTCGGAAACGTAACAAGCATTTTCACGACTATAGCGTTTATTATTATCGAAGAAAGCTGTTTGTTTGTAAGCATTTGCCGACTTTCCTTTCTTTTTTATTTGAACTTGTTCTTGTTATCCCATTTTCTGCTGATGTTCGGCTCTGCGTCAGATTTCTGAGTCTTTAAGAATCCGGGGCGTTTTTCCCGCTTCGCTATACCATTTACCATAACCGCTAGACTCATCGCCCTCGGCTTTATCGTAAGCGACGGCGACAAAAACGGTATTCCGAAGCTTGTAGCAGAGCCAAGATACAGACTGTACATCACTATTCCTGCCGCAATTCCGAAGAACCCGAAGCTTGCTGCAAGTAATATAAACGCAAGCCTCAGGATACGGTAAGTCCAGCCAAGAGTATAGTCCGCCGTTGCAAACGAACCGATACCCGTTATTGCTATTATAATTATCATTATCGGACTGACGATTTTAGCACTTACTGCCGCCTGACCGAGTATCAGACCGCCTACAATCCCCAGTGTTGAGCCGATTGATGAGGGCATCCGTATTCCTGCCTCTCGTATCAGCTCAAAAGAAATATCCATCAGCAACAGCTCTAAAAGGCTTGGAAACGGCACATTTTCACGTGACGCAGATATTGAATACAGAAGGTATGTCGGTATAATTTCCTGATGATACAGTGTTATTGCAAGATATAATGCCGGCAAAAGTACCGATACAAACATACCGAAAAGCCTTATAAGCCTCGACATCAACGCAAACGGCACGTGCAGATACTCATCAGATGCCGTATGCGTAAGCTCGAATGCATTTGATGGCATCACAAGTGCCCGTGGTGAACCGTTGAGGATATAAACACATCTTCCCTCGGTGAGTGCTTTTGCAACACGATCGGGTCTTTCTGTCGCCATAGTCTGCGGAGTTACCATAAACCTGCTGTCCTCAACAAGCAGTTGTACCTGTTCAATGCTTAAAATATACTCCTTGTCTATTGCAGAAATACGCCGTTTAGCCTCACTCACAAGCTTTTCATTGGTAAGTCCGTCTATATACAGCAAAACTCCGGGGGTTTTAGACACCGAGCCTACCTGTATCCCGTATGCCACAAGCTTTTCGGTTTTCAGTATTTTCCGCACAAGTGCGGTGTTTGTACGAAGCATTTCGCCAAAAGCCTCCTGCGGACCGTACAGTGACTGCTCATTTTCAGGCTTGTCTATACCTCTGTGCTCCCAGTTCTTTACATCATAAACAAAACACTTGTTTACACCGTCAACAAACAAAGCACACGAACCGAAATTGACCTCATCTTTGACATCGTCCATATCAGATTTGACCTTAACCTGTGCGTGTGCGGTAAAACGCATATATAAGTTTTCGTCAAAATCACCCTCGTTTTCGTATGCAAGTTCTATTATCGCCTTTATTATATATTCATCAACAAACTGACTGCTGACCATGCCCTCAAAGAATACCACGAACGCACGCTTGTTGTTTCTCGTTATAATCTCACGTATCACCACATCGTTATTTAACGGAACACTGTAGTTTTTGCGGATATACGCAAGATTTTCTTCTATATCACCGGATACATACGTCTTTTTTATCTCTTTTTCATCACGCACGTCAAAATCCGGTTTGCACTCATCAGAAAGCTCAAACTTTTCGGGTTTTGCTGACGGAGTGAAGACAAACAATTTTTTCAAAATATCCATATTCTCACCTGCCTGTATGTGATATTATGGTTTTTGAGAGAAATAATATACATATTTACGGCTTTTTTGTCATAATATTTATTTATGATTGAAAATTTTTTAATTTTTTTCAAAATGTTTCACGTGAAACATTTACAAATCGAAATTTTGTGATATAATAGTATGTAGAGTATTAGAAAGGAGCATTTATATATGGGAAAAGTTATAGCCGTTACCAACCAAAAGGGCGGTGTCGGAAAAACAACCACTTCCGTAAACCTTTCTGCATGCCTTGCATACGAGGGCAAAAAAACGCTTCTTATTGACTGCGACCCACAGAGCAATGCAACAAGCGGTCTCGGATACGACCGTGGGGATTATTCCCTTTCGGTTTATGATTGTCTTATTGACCCGAAAAAGACAGATGATGCAGTGATTAAAACAAAGTATTCCAATCTTTATGTTCTGCCCTCATCATCAGATTTGTCTGCCGCAGAAATTGAGCTTGCATTTGAGGATAACCGCGAAACATTTTTAAAGCGTGTAACAGATAAGTTAAAGAAAGAATTTGATTATATAATTATTGATGCACCGCCGGCACTCGGTATGATAACTATAAATGTTATGACTGCGTGCGACAGCGTGCTTATCCCGATTCAGTGTGAATACTACGCACTCGAAGGCTTATCACAGCTTATCGGCACTGTGCGTAAAATAAAGAAGTCATATAATAAGAACATTGAAATCGAGGGGGTTTTAGGAACAATGTATGACGGAAGAACAAATCTGTCTATACAGGTTCTTGACGAGGTCAAGAAATATTTCCCCGACCTTGTATATAAGTCTATAATCCCGAGAAACGTCAAGCTTTCCGAAGCACCAAGCTTTGGCGAGCCGATAATCAAATATGACCGCACTTCCAAAGGTGCAGATGCGTATGTGAGTCTTGCGAAAGAGATTATCAGAAGAAACAGTTAAGTTTACATAAAACAGAAAGGAAATGTCTATGGCAAAAGCAAAATTAGGTCGTGGGCTCGGTTCACTCTTCGATGAGCCGGTAATTGCAGAAAACACCGACACCGTCGAAACTCTCCGTATCACGCTCGTCGAGCCGAACAAGAATCAGCCACGTCACAGCTTTGATAACGATAAGATTGAAGAGCTTGCCGAATCCATAAAAGAACACGGTGTCATTCAGCCGATTATCGTTGTCAGAAATGATGACAGATACAAAATTGTAGCCGGTGAACGCCGTTGGCGTGCTGCAAAAAAAGCCGGTTTAAAGGAGATTCCGGCAGTTATCAGGAATTATTCCGAATTTGAGATTGCACAGATTGCTCTCATCGAGAACCTGCAAAGAGAAAACCTTAACCCGATTGAAGAGGCTTTGGGTTATCAGACTCTGATGAATAAGTTCAGTATGACGCAGGAGGACGTGAGCGATAAAATCGGCAAGTCTCGCAGTGCTATTGCAAACGCTGTAAGACTGCTGTCGCTTGACGAACCAATCCGCCAGAAACTCATTTCCGGCGAAATCTCAAGCGGACACGCCCGTGCTTTGCTTTCAATTGAATCACCAAAGGTTCGTCTTGTGTTGCTTGAAAGCATAATTGAAAAGGGACTTAACGTGCGTCAGACCGAGGCACTTGCAAAACAGTTACAAAAAGCAAAGCCGAAAAAGAACAAGCCGGTTATCGACGAGCAGGTCAAGGCACAGCTTGCAATCCTTGAGGACAGGCTCTCAACAAAGCTCGGCACAAAGGTCACTCTTCACCACGATAACAAAAAGGGCAAAATAGAAATAGAATATTACGGTAACCGTGACCTTGACCGTATCATTTCAATAATAGAGGAGGCATAAGATGAACGAAACAATACTTATTGCAGTAATTGCGGTGCTTGCGGTATTTGTCATTGCCTCTCTTATAATCGGCGTACTCAATGTATCAAAGATAAACGCTATAATGGATTATTCGGAGGACGGTGACCTTGTCACTAACCTTGACAAATACTATAACAATGTCCGTGAACTGCAGAAAAAACTGAAGCTCAGCCAGGAAGGTATGCTGTCTGACCGCATTACTGCGTGTGACAGAAAGTTTAATCTCAGCCTTTCAAAAACAGGCATTGTAAACTTTGACGCATTCGACGATGTGTTCGGAAAACAGAGCTTTGCTCTTGCTATCCTTGACCAGTACAATACAGGTTTTGTTATAACCTCACTTTACGGAACAAGCTCTTCAAACACATACGTCCGTGAAATCAAAGACGGAAAATGCTCAATCCCGCTTCTGGAAGAAGAACAGCAGGCAGTCACAAAAGCCATGACGGGAAATATAAACAGTGGCGGTGGAACAAATGGATAATAAAAAAGAAAACCGCTCGATGTATCTTTACACAGCACTCATATTCGTAGTTGCACTGTTATTGATACTTTTAGCGTTCTTCTCACAGACAAATGTGTCAAAACTCGGAAAACGTGCAGAGGAGTTTACAACTCCGGCTCCCGTCTCCGAAACTGCATCCGCCCAGCCCGACGAGCTTGCAAAGGTATCAAATATGGCGGCAGAGCTTGATGCGGAGAATAAAGCGTTACAGACACAGATTGCCGTATACGATAATCTCCTGTCTGCAAATGCACACATCGCAAACGGTAATCTGACCGATGCAGAAACGATTTTCCTTACAATCGACGAAGCATCGCTTACCGATAATCAACGTATTTTATATGAAGAAATCAAAACTAAAATAAACGAAGGAAAGGAACAGTAAAATGTTAGACATCAAAATTTTAAGAACAGAACCGGAGCGAATCAGAGAGGCGCTCAAGAAAAGAAACAACGACCTTGACATCACACCTGCAATTGAGCTTGATATTGCACGTCGCGAAATCTTAACAGAGGTTGAAAAGAAGAAAGCACAGCAAAACGAAATCTCAAAGAAGATTCCGCAGATGAAAAAGGCAGGCGAGGACACATCAGCTATCTTTGCCGAAATGAAAGAGCTTTCAAACGAAATCAAAGAGGATGACGAAAAGGTTCGTGAGCTTGACGCAAAATTGCGTGACTTTATGCTCCGTATCCCCAATATCCCCAACGACTCTTGCCCGGTAGGTAACGACGATGCAGATAACGTTGAAATCCGCAGAAACGGTACTCCCCGTGAGTTCACATTTGAGCCGAAGGCTCACTGGGACATCGGTACAGGTCTTGATATCCTCGACTTTGAGCGTGGCACAAAGATTGCCGGTACACGTTTTACTGTTTATAAGGGTCTCGGTGCAAGACTTGAGCGTGCAGTTATCCAGTATTTCTTAAACACTCATACAGACCGTGGCTATACAGAGATATTCCCGCCGTATATGGTTAACCGTGCATCAATGACAGGCACAGGTCAGCTCCCGAAATTCGAAGAGGATGCGTTCAAGGTAGAAAACAACGGTTTCTTCCTTATCCCGACAGCTGAAGTTCCGGTTACAAACCTTCACCGTGACGAAATTCTGTCAGGTGACGAGCTCCCGATTAAGTACTGTGCATATTCAGCTTGTTTCAGAGCTGAGGCAGGAAGTGCAGGCCGTGATACAAGAGGTATCATAAGACAGCATCAGTTCAACAAGGTTGAAATGGTTAAGTTTGCAAAGCCGGAAGAGAGCTATGAAGAACTTGAAAAGCTGACAAACGATGCAGAGATTCTTTTGCAGGGACTCGGAATTCCGTACCGTGTGGTATGCTTATCAACAGGCGACCTCGGTTTCTCATCAGCAAAGACATATGATGTTGAAGTATGGATGCCCTCATACAATAGATATGTTGAAATCTCATCCTGCTCAAACTTTGAGGATTATCAGGCACGCCGTGCAAATATCCGTTATAAGGAAACACCGAAGGATAAGGCACAGTTTGTTCATACACTAAACGGTTCAGGTCTTGCAGTAGGAAGAACAGTTGCAGCAATCCTCGAAAACTTCCAGAACCATGCCAGCTCCACTGTACCAATGGAACCCGCTCTTTGCTT
>JAFODX010000090.1 GCA_017380475.1 Clostridia bacterium | reverse complement strand
GATTACTCGCATGGGTCAGATTGTGGGACAGGAAGCGTCCAAGCGGTTGGGTGTTCCTTTCGGTATTGTGGACCTGAGCCTTGCTCCTACGCCTGCTGTGGGCGATTTTCCGGAAAACGAAGCAGAGATTACAACAAGCAAGTTTGACGTTAAATGGACAAAAGTTAATAACGCTGCATCTTATCATGTCATAGTAAAAAATGAAGCTGCTAATGCTGTAATCCTTAAGGATGTAACAAATACAAGCATTACACTTTCAAACAGCGTGTTGTCAAACGGCAACTATTCAGTAACTATAGGAGCTATTCTCAAGGACGGCTCCGAAATATACAGTTTACCGGTTGATTTTGCATATAATTACGGAAAAAATACCACAATTTTATCAACTGATTTCTACAAGGGCGAGGCATCAGTCAGCCCTGCGGTTAAGTCTATAATAGACATGGCGGAGACCTTTTTAGGCACACCTTACGTGTGGGGCGGAACAACGCCCAAGGGCTTTGACTGTTCAGGCTTTGTACAGTATTTGTATGGCAAGAACGGTTACAGCATAACGAGAACTACATATACCCAATGGGCTAACGACGGAGTTCGTGTTTCAAGAGATGATCTCAGACCCGGTGATCTGGTATACTTTGGTTACGGGGACTCACCTTCGCACGTCGGCTTGTATGTCGGAAAAGGAATGATGATTCATTCACCCCGAACAGGCGATGTAGTTAAGTTCAGCACGATTGAAAGCGGATATTACGATAACTGCTATCTGGGTGCTTTAAGAATAATCCAGTGATACATTATAAACTAAATAATAAAACAGGACTTTCAAAAAAGTCCTGTTTTATTATCCGTCTCTTTCTTCCCCATGTTTTTTTTTGAAAACTGTTGCATAAATGTTTATAGTGTGCTATAATTTAAACAGTTGTTTATGATTGGAGATCAAAAATATGAAAAGACAAAAACTAGCTGACAGAATCCTGCCTTTATACACCAAGGGCGAAGAAATTTTTAATATGGTATCACACATAGTAGGCGGTGCAGTGGGACTCACTGCTGTTACTCTCTGTGTTATTTTTGCAGCACTGCATCATAACGTATACGGCGTGGTAGGAAGTGCAATTTACGGTGGCTCGATGGTTATTCTTTATACAATGTCAAGCATATACCACGGTCTAAAACCCGAACTTATGGCAAAGAAAGTGTTTCAGGTAATTGACCACTGTTCAATATTCCTGCTCATTGCCGGTACTTATACACCTATCACACTATCGGCACTGCGTCCTGATAATCCTGTCCTTGGCTGGACTATTTTCGGCATAATCTGGGGAGCAGCGGCACTGGGAATAACACTTAACGCAATAGACATCAAAGCCTATAAGGTTTTCTCGGCTATTTGCTATATAGTAATGGGCTGGTGTATCGTGTTTGCATGGAAACCTACAGTTGCGGCACTCGGCACGGGCGGTATCGTGTTCCTGCTTGCCGGCGGAATTTCATACACCATCGGAGCGCTGTTCTACTATTTCCTTAAGAAAAAGAAATATATGCATTCCGTTTTCCACCTGTTCGTGGTTATCGGAAGTATATTGCACTTCTTTGCAATTCTGTTCTACGCAATCTGATAAAAAACCTCACACAAGTATGTGTGAGGTTTTCTTTTTTATTCGGGTTTTGTTTCAAGCTTAAGCGGGAAATCGCCGAGCTTGTTCACCTTAAAGCCGTTAGCCTTGTACTCATCATAATCAAATGCCTCAAGCTCATCAATTGCCAGCTTATGGAACTCATAGAAGTTCTTCCACCACTCATAGCCACTGCCAAGCTCTGCATTAAGATACGCATCAGCAATATCACAGCCCATTGCCGGTGCAACATAGAATGCACCCATTGCAAGAACGTTTACACCGTTGCCTGTGATTGCACGAAGCGCTGCCGGTACGCTCTCAACAACACCTGCGTGAACGTGCGGACACTTGCTTGCAGCGATATGTATACCCATACCGGTACCGCAGAAAAGCAAAGCTCTTTCAAACTCGCCCTCTGAAATCATTGCACCTGCACGAAGACCTACTCTGTGGAACATCAAATCTGTATCGTCCGGATCAGAATCAGCCTGAACGCCAACATCTGTTACTTTCCAGCCTTTTGCCTTAAGATGTGCAACAACTGCCTCCTTTAACGGATATCCCGCAAAGTCTGCACCGACCAGAATTTCTTTATCTTTTACTTTTTTCATTGCTATCGCTCCTTTTAAATATATTTTACTGATTATATTATACCATAAACCAAAAAAATTTCAATATTCAAAATAGGCGTTTTTTTGTCTGAAATAGGCGTTTTTTCAAAAACACAAGGCAGGAAAACGGCAGTAAATCCCGTTGTTAAGCCGTTTTCTTACAAAAAACACGAATCCAAAATATGCAAAGGCATAATTGACAAATCAGCCATAATATGATAGACTGTATCTGATAAACAAAAAAGGAAGATGCGTTATGCTGATGAAAAGTATGTCATTCTCAACATACGGGAGATTGACAGTCAGAAACAGAGAATTCCCCACAAGAACTACAGGAATAAATAAATTGTGGTACATAAACGAAGGAGAAGCACTCTGTAAAATCGGAACAAAGGAAATCAGATTACAAAAAGGTCATTTATACCTCATACCCCAGAACTTGAATGTCACTTTATCAACGGATTTTGTTGACCACAGCTACTTTGACTTTTTCAGCACACCTACTATTATAATGAAAGAGATTATTGATGTAGATCTTTCGGAATATCCTATAATAGCAGCGGCGTTTAACGTTCTGAACAGGATTGTTGAAAAATACAGTATATCAATAACAAAGCGTGATTCCTATTATGACCTTGTGAGGTCATACCTTAACAATCTGCTGTTCTTAATAAATGACGCGTTCGGTATTCCGACAATTACAGACGATGTGGTAAACAGTGCACTTGAATATATACACAAGCATTATTTTATGAAAATATCAGTTGATGAGCTGGCGAAAAAATACCACCTTGAAGAAGGTACATTTATACGCCGTTTCAAGAGATACACAAACACCACGCCATACAAATACCTCAAAACACTGCGTGTAAATATTGCTATGTCGCTTATGGATGAAAATACATACACCCTTGCAACGATAGCTGAAATGGTCGGATACTCCGATGCCGCAACACTGTCGCACGCCATAACAAAATGCTTCCATAAATGAGCGTGTGCATCAATAATCATAACGTTACTCCGTCTTTAAATATTGCAATTTCACGGTTGCCGAGAATCTCGTTTTTGGTCATTTCTC
>JAFODX010000089.1 GCA_017380475.1 Clostridia bacterium | reverse complement strand
GTTGAAAGAGTTGCGGCAGGTGAGGAAAATAATACACCCCCGATTATAATCGTTCCGAATGGAACACAGACAGGCGGCGGCAACTCATCGCCGGGCGGAATGTATGCGCCCACAACAACACCTGCACCGACATCGGCGTTTCGTGACTTTCCCTCATCACATTGGGCATACGGTTATGTTAAAGCACTTGCAGAGAAGAATGTTATAAACGGATATGATGACGGTACATTCCGTCCGTCAAATAATGTAACTCGTGAAGAGTTTGTGAAGATGATAATAAGTGCAACCGGAATGCTTCAGGCGGGTGCAGAATGTGAGTTTTCGGATGTTCCGGCCGGTGCGTGGTATTATGAATATGTAGCATCTGCATACGCAAAGGAAATTGTTTCAGGTATGGACGAGGGTGCATTTGGTATAGGAACAAATATAACACGTCAGGATGTTGCTGTAATAGCAGCAAGAATAATCAAGAGATTAAAGGGTACTGTGCCTGAAACCGTCGAGTCAACGCTCACAGATATTGACACAGTATCAGATTATGCAACAGACAGCGTGAAGCTGTTGAACGGTATGGGAATCATAAACGGATATGATGATGGTTCATTTATGCCGAAGAATACGCTGACACGCGCAGAGGCGGCAACGATCATAAGCCGTCTGATAGAAAATCTGTAATGGGTGAGGAGGTAAAGAAATGAACAAGAAAAATTTAACAGCGCTTCTTATGTCTGTAATAATGCTGTTTACAACAGTGAACCTTGTATTTGCAGAGAATGAAGAAGTAACAGCTGATCTGACAGCTCCCCCAAAAGCGGAAATTCTTGACACAGACGAGTTCCGTGCGCTTTATGCAATGGGCTTTGTCGGCGTTGAAATGACGGCGGCAGAAAAAGATTCTCTTATAACAAGAGCTCTGTTTACCGGATACCTCTTTAAACTATCAGGCTATCCTTTAACCGAGTATAAAACAGCGGATATTCCGTTTACAGATGTAAGTCTTGAAACACCGTATTGCAGTGAAATCTGTACAATGTATGAAAAGGGTATCGTAAATGGTACAGACCCGGGCAAGTTCAGCCCTGATGCACATATCACATATGCACAGGCATGCAAGCTTATTGTAGATGTGTTAGGATACAGAAGCCATGTAGAGCTTAAATACGGCGAGTATCCCGAAGGCTATGTTGCAATGGCGGCAGAGCTTGAAATCAACAAGGGTGTGAAGAATGTTCAGTGGAACTCAGAGCTTACAGCTGAAGATGCAATGACAATGCTTTATAACGCAGGCTTTGCAGAGGTTATGAAATTCTCGGGATTGAATCAGTTTGGTACACCGGTTTATGAAACAAACGGCGTTGACCTTTTCGGAACAAATAATATTTATTTCTCAGAAGGTGTAATGGAAAGCAACGGTATTGTTTCAATAGTAGACGAGTATGCTCCCGAAAATGCAACAATAATCGGCGGCAAGCAGTATGTATCGGCTGATGCTGACCTTACAAACCTTATCGGCTGTAAGGTGAAGTATTTCTATCGTGATACAAAAACAGAGAAGAAGCTTCTCTGGGCCTATGAGGATACAAGATTCAACAAGGTTATAGAGCTTAAGGCATACGAGCTTGCGACTGATGATTCGGCATATTCTGTAACAAATGTTGTTTACTATGATAAAAACGGCAAGAAGGATTATATAAAGGTTGACGATTTAGCAAGTGTTATTTACAACAATTCACTTTATTTGATTCCTACAGAAGATATTATGAAGCCGAAAACAGGTACAGTACGCTTTATCGACAAAAATGACGACAAAATCTTTGAAACAGTTATAATCGAAGAATTTTTCAATGTGTTTGTAAATAACGTATCACCTTTGGCAAAAACTATAGTTGACAAATACAACAGAACAATTGCATTGAACGATTATAACCTTGTAAAGGTAATAAAAGACGGTAAAGAGATTGATTTTACACAGATAGGGGCAAACACACTCCTGTCATGTGTTGAAAACAAGGAAAAAACAGCGATATACATATATGTAATGACAGATAGCGGAAAGAGCGTGTTAAAGAGCGTCGGCTCAACACGTAACCGTTATGTGTATAATTTTGAAGACGGTTCGTACAGACTGTCAAATCAGTACAATGAATACGTAAATAAGTATAAAGCTTCACAGGCAACCCCGAACCCGTCGGCAACTCCTGCGCCGGGCAGTGATAATATCAACGTTGTGCCTGTTGTTGACCCGGTTCCGGGCAAAACATACACATACTATCTTGATATGGCAGGCGAGATAGCTGAGGTTCAGGATCCGAGAACAGAGCTTCAGTATGCACTGCTTATGAGTGCAAAACCCGGTCCTGACTATGAGGAGAATGTGGTATATACACGACTCCTTATGACAGACGGCGGAAAAGTATCGGGTATAACAAAGAAAAAGCTGATGATAGACGGAGAACGCAAGAACTCATCAGAGCTTATGAATCATCCGTCGCTTAAAGACGATAAAGGCAAAGTTTTGGCACAGGTTGTAAAGGTATCGTTTGATGATGAAGGCTATCTGAAGGAAATTTATTTTGCTGAAGACTGTACAGATACAACTCTTTATCCTTACGGATATAACGCAACAAAGTTCTCAAAAGACTATGCCGGAAACAAATACATCAGATTGCAAGACGGCTTCTATATGTTGGATTCTAAGTATATGTTTGATAACCAAACAACTATATTTATCAAATGGAACGGACTTGATGAATCAGAGCCGTATTCAGTTACAACAAGAACTGCACTTAAAACAGGCAATATGCCAATGGAGATTTACGATGCAGGAAGCGATATGATAGTTCCGGTTGCATATATGCCAACATACTTCAATGCACAGGAATACTGGATGGGTGGCAGAATGATTGTTGAAGGAACGGATGTTATATTTGAAGACGGTCAGGAATTAAGCCGTGTAACGGGATATATTTCAGGTGAACGCAAGACTGTAACCGAATACTTCCCAGGCGTAATCCCCACCGACCTTGAAAAGGGTGATATAATCCGTATATCACATCATAACGGCAGGGCAACAAAAATCGTTAAGGATCTATCGGTAGACCAGTTTGCAGACAAGACTCCGAGAGTAATGGAAGGTACGTCTCCGGACCAGGAAACGGCAGTAAGATTTGTTCCTGTTTACAATGTAAGTAACTTGGGCGTAGTATCTATTAACCCTGATGAATGGGTAGCAAGCTACGGTAAGCTCAATACTGCCGGCTTTAAGTCAGGAAATACTTTGCTTGTTATTATATATGACAGCAAGACAGGTGAAATATCCACAGGAGATATACACGATATTTATCAGTTGTATTCCCCGAACGCAGACGGAACACTCCCTGATGAAGATGATATGGTAATGGCGTATATCTATACACGTTATTCTACACTTCAGGAGATAATAATAGTATTGTAAAAACAACCGTATCCTGCGGTTAATCCGCAGGGTGGCGGACTTCCAATCAAATCAAGGAGGAATTGAAATGAAACGCTTATTAAGCTTTTTAATATCAATGGCTATTGTGCTTGGCACTTTACCGGCGGTTGTTGTTTCAGCTGAAGAGACATCGCTTAACGGAAGCGGTACGCCGACGGAATTGCCCGAAATAAAGCTTGTGCTTATGGGTGACTCTTTAATGGACAGCGTATGGAACACAACAAGCTATTCATGGAACAAAACCGGTTGGGAATCGAAAATCGGAAGCTATCTCAATAACAAAGTTGAGCTTGTAAAGCATGGTCACAGCGGTCAGACAATCGAGATGTTTATGAACGGTCGTCAGAGCTACCATTACTGTGACTGGGAGACAATTAAAACAGAGTTTGGCGCAGGTGATTATGTTATAATCGCAC